>CAMCMW010000001.1 GCA_945876155.1 uncultured Ruminococcus sp.
AGGAAACACTGATTAAATCTGGTGCGCAGATTGCGCAGTCAGATTTTTCGTCAGATTGCATAGAAATTTTGCAGGCATACTGACGTATGTCAAGAAATTTCTGTGTAATATGACGGAAAATATGCAAGCAAGATGTGTGCCGATTTTATCAGTGATTCCTTAAGTATATGCTGTGAAGTTGTACGGCAAAATAAAATTAAGGAGGATATAAATGTCTGATTCAGCAGCAATCAAGGCTCAGGCTGAAACTGCGCAGAACGGAAAATTCAAGGGCTTTATGCTCTTTCTGCGTGACTGGGCTTTCAGAAACAAAATGTATTTTATAGCATTTCTGATACCTGTAATTATAATGTATGCTGCCTACGTTATTTTTAAGGTTTATCCGTTCGGGGACAAGTCCGTTCTCGTTCTCGACCTCAACGGTCAGTATGTCTACTACTTTGAAACTCTTCGTGACGCATTCTGGAGCGGCGACGAAAGCGCTCTTTACAACTGGTCACGAAATCTTTCCGGAGGCTTTGCCGGCGTTATCGGCTATTACCTTGCAAGTCCTTTTACGCTTATCGTAATGCTCCTGCCGAGGCAGATGCTTTTAGGCAGTCTTATGATAATGCAGCTTGCAAAACTGGGAAGTGCGTCGGTTACATTCTGCTATTATCTCCAGAAATCAAAAAAGCTTTCTCCGGTTCATTCACTTGTATTTTCAGTGCTATACGCTCTGTGTGCCTACGGAGTAATTCAGCTTATTGACCCAATGTGGCTTGACGGCCTTATTTTCCTGCCGCTGATAATACTTGGTGTTGAATACCTTGTTGACGACGGCAGAAAGCTCAATTACATAATCCCGCTGGCAATCATGATGGTGGCAAACTTCTATATCGGCTACATGATCTGCATTTTCGTAGTACTGTATTATCTTTATTATGTTATCTTCGGCTGTCAGAATGCCGAGAAAAAGAACCGTCTTTATGAGATATGGCAGTCATTTGTAAGGATTGGCATTTCCAGTATTGTTGCTCTTGCCTGTGCAGCGTTTATGCTGCTGCCGGTTTACAATGCCTTAAAGCTTGGTAAGTTCGACTTCACAGAACCGGATTTCTCATACGCAACACAGTTCTCACCGCTGGACTTCTTCCCCCAGCTTATGGTTGCACAGTATGACTCTGTAAACGTTCAGGGACTTCCGGAAATTTACTGCGGTATCCTGACAGTGGTACTGGTTCCGCTTTTCTTCCTCAACAAGGAAATCAAGGTGCTGAAAAAGGTAGGCTATGCGCTTCTGGCGGCGGCACTGTTTATCTGTATGTACATCAGACCTATTGATATGGTATGGCATGGTTTCCAGATGCCTAACTGGCTGCCGTTCAGATATTCATTCACATTCTCGTTTGTACTGCTTTGCATGGCGGCTGAGACCTTTAAGCATTTCAGCGGTATCAAGCTGACTGCTATCGGCGGCACATTTGCCGGAATAGCCATATTCCTGCTTATTACTGAGTCGAGAAAAGTTGAGCATATCGCTGTAAGAGATATCTGGATTTGTATTGCCCTTGCGGCTGTTTACTGCGGTATCGTGTTCCTCTGCCACAAAAAGGAAAAGGCTCTTGCAATTGCCGCTCCGGTGCTTATCCTTGCAGTGTCCTGCGGAGAACTGCTCTATAACTGCGTTGACACCCTCAAAGCCGAGGACAAGGAAATTATCTATTCCGGACGCTCAACATGGTATAACTATATCGACAACGGCCGTGAGGTAACACAGAAACTTTACGACTATGACAACAGTTTCTACCGTGCCGAGAAAACATTCCACAGAACTGTAAACGACAACGCCGCTTTCGGACTGAGAGGTGTGAGCCATTCAAGCTCTGTCATGAACGCAAAACTGCTGAAATTCCTTGAGGCTATGGGCTTGTCCACAAGTACTTTCTATTCAAGATATGACGGTTCAACCCCAATCACCGATTCCGTTCTGGGCATAAAATATGCAATGGACAGAAATTATAAGTCCGAAGTGGGAACAGATAAGTACAAGCGTCTTGTTGATACGGCGTATGACCCTGTTTTCTCCTATGAGTACACTGACGAGGATAACAAAGAAAGAGTAATTGACGTTTACGAAAATCCTTATGCTTTGTCTATCGGATATATGGCTGACGAAAATATCAAGTATATCGAAAGATTCGGAAATGACAATACTTTCAACAGTCAGAATATTCTTATGAGTACTATTTCCGGAAATACTGATATTAACCTCCAGACAGGTCAGTTTGAATCTTTCAACGAGTATTTCAAGAAAATTGAGGTTGACCCCAGCACCTTTGTCCTAAACAATGTAACAACATCACCATACGGCGAACAGACAATGTACACTGCTGGTGAGGGCGATCCGACTGTTGATATGATTATTCCGGTTACGTCCGAAAACCCGATTTATTTCTACTTTAAGACAGAAAACCAGAAAAAGGTTAACCTCTGGCTGTTTACTGAACAGGATGAAGACGGAAACTTTATAGACCCTGAACCTAAATATGTTGGTGAATACTTTGAAAACCATAACTATCATACAGTTGAGCTTGGTTCATTTGAGCCGGGTACTGAAATCAAACTGAGAATGACTGTTGCATACGAGTACACTATTGTCAAGGACTTCTTCTTCTATGAGTTTGACGAGGAACTTTTTGCAGAGTCAATAGACACTCTGAAACAGAATCAGTGGAATCTGACAAAAACAGACGGCAACAAGCTTGAAGGTACTATCACAGCCAATGAAGGACAGATAATGCTTACAAGTCTGCCTTACGAGCCGGGCTGGACTGTCAAGGTTGACGGCAAAAAGACTGAGTACATTGAAGTTGCCGAGGCGCTTATCGGAATTGAACTTGCTCCGGGCGAGCATACCGTTGAAATGACCTATTCTCCGCCAGGCATGAAGATTGGCTTTATCCTGCTTATTGCCGGAGTGGTCTGCATAGTGTTCATATACAGATATGACAAGAAGAACAACAAGATTCTGATTGCAAGATACCGTGCAAAAAACGGGGATAAAGTAACCTCAAATAAGACAAAATAAGAAAAACAGGACGCTCTTTTACGGGGCGTCCTGTCTGCAGGAAAGGGAGAAAAGCAATGAAAAAGGCTATGACTATTGTCTATGAAGTCGGAGAAAATCTTTATGTAAATCTGACAAATAAATGTCCGTGCAGCTGTACATTCTGCATAAGACAGAATGCCGACGGTGCTTACGGTTCTGACAGTCTTTGGCTGGAGCATGAGCCGTCTGCGGAAGAGGTGATTGACGCACTTGAAAAGGCTGATTACAAAAAGTACCGTGAAATTGTCTACTGCGGTTACGGCGAACCCACAGAGCGAATTGAAGTCCTGACTGAAACTGCTAAATTTATAAAGGAAAACAACGGTCCGGCAGTAAGGGTAAACACAAACGGACTGTCTGACCTTATCCACAAAAAACCTACGGCACACCTGTTTGAGGGCGTTGTGGACACCGTTTCCGTGAGCCTTAACGCCGGTACAAAAGAGGAATACCTTAAAGTTACCCGTCCGTCATTCGGCGATGAATCCTACGAGGCAATGCAGAAATTTGCGGTGGAGTGCAAAAAGTATGTGAAAAATGTTGTATTTTCGGTGGTTGACGTGATTGGTGAGGAACAGCTCAAAGCGTCACAGGAAATGGCTGACAGGCTTGGAATTACACTGAGAATCAGAAAGTATGAGAGTTGAAAAAAGCGTGCGACCAATGGTCGCACGTTTATTTTGCAGAGAAAAATATTATTACTTTGAATAATCCTTAAAGCTGATATTCAAATCCACGTCCCCTTCAATTCCGGGAACAGAACCCTCGCTTGTATACTGCCACATTGTAAAGTCATAATAATATGTAGGCTCGGAATTATACTCCGCAAGCCAGAAATCATAGTCCGTCAGTCTTTCAAGGTCAAGCTTGAACATTGTGGTTTTCTTGTTCTGGTATATCATAGGAGTGTAGCCGGCGTCCTCTATCGCCTCGCAGAACGCCACACAGCAGTCTGTCAGCACATCAACAGGAACGTTGTCTGTCCTTGCGGAATCGTCGTAGATTATCTCCCAGTCGTATACAACCGGGTAGTTGACATCAAGACCGTCAAGGCTGTCTATGACCATCTGTGCCTCCTCAATTGCCTCGTCAACTGTTATTGCCTGTGAGAAGAAGTACACTCCGGCGTCCAGTCCGGCGGCTCTTGCACCCTCAATGTTCTGGACATAATTTTCGTCAAGCTGTGCCTCACCTGTGCCATAGCCTCTGAAACCAAGTCTTACCATTGCAAAGTCGATTCCGGCTTTTTTTACAGTTGCCCAGTCGATATCGTCCTGGTGTACCGAAACGTCAACACCCAGCAGTGAGGTTATCTCTGAATCCTCAACGTAGAATTTCCGTCCGTTGCGGGTTTTGAGCTGTTCCTTGTCCTTTGAAAAGGCAGGGACGTTTTCAAGGGCAGGTATCCAGATTTCTCCGAATGTGCTGTCCTCCATCAGGACTTTTTTTCCGCTTACCTCATAATAGTTTTTCTCAACACGCTCTTTGACCGATTCGGTATCGACAGTATTTTTACCTTCAGCCGCCGGAGCGTTTGTCCGGACAGTTTCCGGCTCCTTATTCCACAAAAGACATACTGACGCCGCAAGAAACAGGATAAGTATAAATTCAATTATAATAATTATATTTTTGACAAGAGATTTCATAAGCCCTCCTTAAACGATAAATACATTATAATAATATCATAATCTGACAAAAAAGTAAATGGCAAAAAAATCAATTGTAACAAGCATTAAATATTAACAGTCTGTTTTGTGCATTATGTTAAAATTAAGAAAATATATTGACATTTTATAGGTGAAATGTTATAATGAAATTAATAAAAAGACGGAGGTAACAAAGTATATGGAAACCAGAATACATGAAATAACTTCACAGTCAAACCGCAGAATCAAAATCGGAGTAATTCCCGGTCACTTTGCTACAAACCATTCTCATGTAAACTACTACATTGACATGACAGGTGTTAAGACCCACCACAAGGCTGCAAAGGAAACAGCGGCAGAGCTTGCTAAGGCGTATATGTCAAACACTGATGTTGATACTATTATATGCCTGGAGGGTACGGAAATTATCGGTGCATTTCTTGCGAGAGAGCTTGCCAAGGAAGGCCACACTTCGATAAACAGCGGCAAGGATATCTGCGTGATAACCCCGGAAACAAATGCTAACAATCAGCTGATTTTCCGTGACAATCTACAGAAAGACATCTTCGGAAAGCAGATAATTCTTCTTATCTCTTCTGCGTCAACGGGAAAAACTATAAGCCGTTCGGTTGAGTGTCTGCAGTACTACAACGGAAAGCTTGCCGGTATTTCATCAATATTCAGTGCCATTGATGAATATAACGGAATCAAAATCAACTCTGTGTTCACTTCTGACGATATTCCGAATTATGAATCGGTTTCATTTGAAAAGTGCGATATGTGCAGATCCGGTCAGAAGATTGACGCAATTATCAACAGTTACGGATATTCCAAAATCTAATTTTATAATTATGCTTTTCCCGGCGGTTCTGATTTACACCACAGACTGCCGGGAAAAAGTTTTTGCTTTTTTCAGGAGGAAATTATGAAATCAAGGATCAATACAAGAGTAAATATAAAACCGAAAATTATCGGTTACTGTCTTGATGATACCCAAAAGGATATTCTTATGAGTGCTGCCCAGGAGCTGAATACTGATATATGCTTTGTGGGGACTGACTGTGCCGGAGAAAAGGTGGGATATATTGCCCAGATAAACGGTATTACCAGAACCGGACTCATGGTTGAAAATCCGCCGGAATGTGAAGTGCTTATCATGTCAGGACTGAAAAGCACTGTAATTGACAAGGTACTCAGAATACTGAGAGAAAGAAATATCAGCATTGACCTGAAATGCACAGTAACAGCCGTAAATCAGAACTGGGAGCTTTACCGCCTTATCGAAGAACTGCAAAGAGAGCATAAGGCAATGCACGAAAAAAATAAATAACAGTGATAAATTTGCAAAACATTATTAATAATATTCGCCGTAATATTGCAAAATCTGCGATTTTATGTTAAAATTACAGAGATATACTTTACAAAGAAACGGTGATTATTAATGCTTGACAAAATAGGCGGAATTTTAGACAGAATAAACAATGCTATAACTATACCTCTTATAGTACTGATATTGTCTGCGGGAATATATCTGACAATAAGAGTGCATGGACTTCAGATAAGGCGTCTGCCACGGGCGCTTAAATATATGGTTCGCAACGAGGAAGGCGGAAGCGGTGAGGTATCAAGCTTTGGTGCGCTGTGTACCTCTCTTTCCGCTACCATAGGTACAGGAAACATTGTGGGCGTTGCTACTGCCATAGGAGTTGTGTCAGGAGGTCCGGGAGCGCTTTTCTGGATGTGGATAGCCGCACTTTTCGGTATGGCTACAAAATATACTGAGGGTTTTCTTTCCATAAAGTACAGGATTATTGACAAGGAGGGTCATGTTTTAGGAGGTCCTTTTTACTATATTGAAAACGGCATGGGTGCAAAGTGGAAGTGGCTTGCCAAGATATTTGCCTTTTTCGGCGCTTGCGTAGGTCTTTTTGGAATAGGTACTTTTTCCCAGATAAACGGTATCGCCTCGTCTGTTCAGGGTTTTTTTGACCCGGACAAGCAGATGACAGTCAGCCTTTTCGGACAGTCCTATTCAATCGTTGTTGTGATTACGGGTATCGTTGTAACACTCTGCGCCGGACTGGTTATCATCGGCGGTATCAAGCGCATATCCGGCGTTTCTCAGGTCGTTGTACCCTTTATGGCAATAATTTACATAGTTGCCTGCTTTTCGCTTATCATCATAAACATTGACAAGCTGCCGGGGGCTGTGGCAACGGTTGTAAAGAGTGCATTCGGCGTAAGAGCCGCAGCCGGAGGAATCGGAGCATCTATGATTGTAGCAATACAGAAAGGCGTTGCAAGGGGAATTTTCTCCAACGAGGCAGGACTTGGTTCTGCACCGATTGCCGCCGCTGCCGCAAAAACTAAAGACCCTGTAAGGCAGGGACTGGTTTCAATGACCGGTACTTTTATCGACACAGTAGTTATCTGCACCATGACTGGTCTTTGCATTATTATGATGGGTTCATGGGAGAATCCTGCCCTTGAGGGTGTTGCAGTCACAGCAGACGCATACAACAAAGGCTTTTCGTTCTTACCGGAACAGGTAAGCTCCTTTATGCTTATGGCTTGTCTGGTATTCTTTGCATTTACAACAATTCTCGGCTGGAATTATTACGGTGAACGCTGTCTTGAATACCTTACAAACCGAAACAAGCGTGCCGTAAAAGTATACCGCTGTCTGTATATACTCGCTGTGTTTATAGGACCATATATGACAGTTTCCGCTGTATGGACAATTGCGGATATCTTCAACGGTCTTATGGCAATTCCGAATATAATTGCTCTGTTTGCACTGAGCGGTATTGTGGCGAAGGAGACTAATGAGTATTTTAAGAAAGAAAAACGGCATGAAAAATAAGCTTTTATATATAATTGTTTCTGTTTTTGTAACATCGTCGGCGCTTTGTATTCATGCCTCAGCCAATTCCTCATGGAGATGGGTGTCAGAAACAAGACCCTATGACATTCTGCCTTTTATAATCGCACTTACTCTGATTGCTGAAACACTGGCGTATGTGTTTATAGCAAAAATCAAGCGTCCGGTAAAGGTGTTTGCCGTTGTGGCTATTGCAAATCATCTTTCTTTTCTTGCACCTTATATTATCGGATATTTTGGTTATACCGGAGAGATGACCTATACATTCGATTACGCCCTTGAACACCTCCCCTATTACACCATCGGCATTGATTATTTCCTGGTTACAATTCTGGTTGAATTTCCGGTTATATGGTTCAGCCTTAAAAATGATGTCCGTGAAAACAAAACTATGAGATTTATTTTGACTATTATTGGGGCAAATGTTGTAACTACACTGGTTTGCGCAACAGCCGAAAGAGCCATAGCTTATGGAGTGTGGTAATACTTATAATTTGCCGGATTAAAAACAAGGGGACGCCCTCTCTTGCAGGGCGTCCCCTCTTTTCAGCCTCTGGCTGAAAATTCACCCCTTACGGAGCGCTTCTAAGGCAAGGAATTTCGCCGTCTGCGGACGGCGACCAAGGGCTTTGCCCTTTGGAAACCCACAGCCTTTGAAAAGGCTGGCGAAACTTTTATCTCGCCGTTCGGCGGGCATAAGTTGACTCTTTAGACAAACAGAAACCGGTATGTTTCAGCATACCGGCTTGTTGTTTAATTATTTATCTGTGAAACTATCTTATTGCCGTTTTTGACAACAGTTCCCATAGGCGAACCTATATCCATAGTCTTTTCGCCGTTAAGCTTGATGTTGATATCATTGTCATTGAGAGTGACCGTTCCGCCGCCCATGTAATCGCCGATACCCGTAGCATTAACGCCTCCGGCAGCAAGCATGATAACAGAATTTTCGGCATGAGTTTCCATTGCTCCGCCGTTTGTTCCGATACAGGAGGCGTGTTTTGCACCGAAGTTTATATCAATACTTCCCTCTCTGATATCTATCATGCCAGTTCCGTTTTCGAGTACGCCCATTCCAAGGACATTGCTGCCCGAACCGGTAATTTTAACCTTACCCTTTGAAACAATGGACGCTGAATTTCTGATACTTCCGATAGAAACATTGTCAATACTGGAATTTTCTATCTCAACCAGACATTTTTCACCTATCTCAATTATAGCATTTCCCTCGGCATTTCCCACTGACACACAGGATTTTCCGCTGTTAGCCACACTTATATTGCCGGCTGCAAGATTGATTTTACTCTCCGCCGGGTTACAGCCGCCGCCTATACCGACGGTGCTGATACCGTTTACATCAATTATCAGCTTTCCGGTCATGTCAACAGTTATATTGCCGTAAGCGCTGTATATGTCCGCACCAATTGCGTAAGGACTGTCCTCGTCAGCGATAATTTTCAGCGTACCAGCGCCTTTAACTGTAAGCTTTGCAGTTTCCGGAACGTAAATTCCGTTACCCTCAAACTCGTTTTCACCGTTGACTATCAGCGTGAGAGAAGAGTTTTCACCAAGAGAAATCGCCGGGCTTTCCTTTCTGCGTGTTATATGCACATTTTCAATGGTCATAACGCATTCTGTGCCGCTGTCAATGGAAATACCCATGCCGGAGACACAGCCCTCTCCGTTGATGCTGACGCTGCTGCGGCGCACAAGTATTTCGCTGTAAATATTGCTGTCAACGGTTTCAAGCCTTACACTATCCATATCCTCAGAAACATAAAGCGACTGGGAAACATTGCCTATCTGCGCATTGACATTTATAATCTCGTCCTTGACTTCTCTGGAAATCTCATAGAGTATAAACGGTTTAGGACGTGAGGTGTAGTACCCCTGAATCAGGTCTACGCCGAGGCTTATAGCTGTTGCGAGCTCAGACGAGGTTTCAATTCCCTCAGCAAGGCTCTTTATACCGTTTTCCTGTGCAAAACCGGTTACAGCCGCCACAAGCTGCTGTTTCTTGGTATCCCTGTCGATATCCGTTATAAGGGAACGGTCGATTTTGATATATTCCGGGTTGTATCTTATGAGATTGGCAGTATTTGAATAGCCGGTACCGTAATCGTCAAAAGCTATCTTCAGACCGGTCTTTTCCCTCCTGAGGTTAAGCTTTTCAAGGAAATCGTCCGACAAATCAGCCTGTTCCGTTATTTCAACTACTACCTTATCCATAAGCTCACCGTAAAGGTCGTAAAGCTCGGTAAAATCAGCGTCACACAGCATATGGTCAGGAATACTGTTTATGAAAAGCTTTTTATCCTGAAACATTTCAATGTTTTCACTGAGTATTTTCATAACATTGAAAAATGTTTTCTTTTCGATATCATAAGTCCTCTTCTGCTTTTTGGCAATTTCAAGCATCTGGAATGGATTGAGATACTTGTTGCCTGTAGTCCTCATAAGCGCCTCATAACCGTAAACTGCTCCGGTTTTAGCGTCAACTATTGGCTGTAAATGGTATTCAAACAGATTGTCGTCAATTATCTTGCAGAAAATCTGTGCGTCTGTGTAGAACTCCCGTTCCTTTTCGTAGGTTTTTCTTTCAAACCGCTTTATCATACCGGTAGTATTTTCCAGTATCTCATAAAGAGCAAAGCCGGAATAGTTCACAAGCTTGTTGAAATCGGCAGAGTCCTCCGGGTACATACAGTAACCGCAGTTAAGGGACAGCCTTTCGTCGCTGCCCGGTATCAGTGCCTCACCGAAATCATCAGTGACCTTTGCCTCGTGTACCGCATCTGCTATCTGCTTTATCAGTTCAACAGATTCCTGCTCGGTTTTATTTTTAAAGAAAACAAGAAATTCGTAATAAGGGGTTGAACCTATAACCACGTCCTCTGAAATAAAATGAGAGACCGTTCTTGAAACGCAGGAAATACACCTTTTGCTGTTGTCTATCCCCAGAATTTTATTCATCTGGTTTATACCGTTTATGTGGAACGTTGCAAGACAGCCCTGACTTATTTCCTTTGTTTCGGAAAGTATTCTCAGTTCTTCCAGAAACGCCTCACGGTTGTTGAGCTTTGTGACGGAATTAAGTATACTGAAAGACTCAGAAAAGGATATCTCCTGCATCATAGAGGTCATGTCCTTTACAAATCCCAGCCACTGCCCGTTCTTTTCTATCATGCTCAGCTTTACCCAGAAACACTCGTTTCCGCTGCGGTAATTATAGATATGGCGCTTGTTATAAACTGGTTCAAGAGTTATTTTTTTCAGGATATCAAAAAAATCGTTTTCGGACAGAGAACCGTCCTCAGATTTTTTGGTAAGTCTCAGTATCCTGTATGTATTGTCATCAAAGTATGCGGTTTTCCTGGCAGAAAGGTATTTGAACGCACCGGTATCCGGAAAAACACTTTCAAATATCTGCCATTCCTCGCTTATTTTACTGTAATTATCAGGTCTTGAAAAATCAAATATCCCCATTTATCTTTTACCTCATTTTCTGTGGAAAAAACATCTTTATCATCACAAAATTTAAAATTTTAATTTTTGTAACACTCTCTTTATTTAATTATAACTAATATTTCCTTTTATGTCAATATCATTGAAAAATTATATTTTATGGCAAACAAAAACCAGCAAATTGTGACAATTTTTGCTATTGAATAAAAAATGCCCCCGAAACCGGGAGCATTTAAGCTGGTCAAAGTCTGTATTACTCACCGTGAAGGTCAACTATTTTCTCAACCTCAAAGCCTTCATCAGCAAGTTTTTCAATAATCTCGTCGTCCTCTGCATCAATTTCTGCATTGGCATAACCAGCAAGGAAATCAACTGTTATATCCACTCCGCCAAGCTCTTCAAGTGCTGATTTTACAGCGCCTGCGCAATGCTCACAGCTCATTCCCTCAATATCAATGTGTTTTCTCATATTTTATACCCTCATATTTTATTGCTCCACCAATTAAACCGTGCCAAATTGGCGGAGCAAAATTTTTATTTAAAGTGCCATTTTGCTCGCCGCTAAAGCGGCAACCGCAAAATATGGCAAATAGATTTCAGCAAGCTTTACTTGCCTCATCTATATTTTATCCGAAATTACAGTCCTTCCGGATTCTTAACCGTGAAATTCCAGCTGTCACGGCACATATCGTCCAGGTCAAGCTCTGCCTCCCAGCCAAAAAGCTTTTTAGCCAGTGAAGTATCAGCGTATGACGTTGCAATATCTCCGGCACGCCTTGCGGTTATCTCAACCGGAATTTCCTTTCCGCACGCCTTTTCATACGCCTTTACAACGTCCAGTACACTTGAACCTTTACCTGTACCCAGATTTACCGGCGTAAAGCCCTTATGCTCCAGCGCATATTTCAGCGCTGAAATGTGTCCCTTTGCAAGGTCAACAACGTGGATATAGTCCCTGACCCCTGTTCCGTCCGGAGTGTCGAAGTCGTTTCCGAAAACCCTCAGTTTTTCAAGTCTTCCCGACGCAACCTGCGCAATGTACGGTACAAGGTTGTTGGGTATTCCGTTGGGGTCCTCCCCTATCAGACCGCTTTTATGTGCGCCGATAGGATTGAAATACCTCAGCGCCGCAACGCTCCATTCACTGTCAGGAACAGTCAAATCCTTCAGCATCTGCTCAATCATTACCTTTGTATAGCCGTAAGGGTTGGTAGCAGATGTTGGCATATCCTCCGTATACGGCGCTTTGTTGTCCACGCCGTAAACGGTAGCCGAGGACGAAAATACTATAGTTTTACAGCCGTATCTGTTCATGACCCTGAGAAGATTTATTGTTCCGGATATATTGTTGTGGTAGTACTCCAGCGGCTTTTCAACAGATTCACCAACAGCTTTCAGTCCGGCAAAATGAATGACAGCTGATATCTCATTTTTCTCGAAAATCTCAGCCATTGAGTCCAGGTCAAGCATATCAGTCCTGTAAAACTTCACCTTTTTGCCTGTTATCTGTTCGATTCTGTGAACGCTTTCTTCCTTGGAATTGCAGAGATTGTCCATAACCACAACCTCATAACCCGATTCCAGAAGCTCCACGCAGGTATGGCTACCAATAAATCCTGCGCCTCCCGTCACTAAAATTTTACACATAGTTTCCTCCTATTTCAGCACAGCCTCTGTGCCGTATTTTTACAATATGACATTTTCCGCTGCCCAACAGCTTTTCCGTCTCCTTTTTAAAGTCAGCAAGCATATCATCGGGTACAAACGCTTGAACAGTACCGCCGAATCCTCCCCCATGCACACGGAAAGCACCCCTGTCACCCAGAAGATGGTCACAGTAAGCAAGTGCAACAGAAAGCGGCTGACTGGTTTTCTGGTCTGCTGTGTAGACATTCTGCAAGTACATGAAAGATGATTTTCCCGACTTGTTAATCTCACTGAGAAATTCATTCATCTTTTTTTTCTGGAGAAATCTTGCACATCTTACTGCTCGTTTGTCCTCTTCAAAGAAGTGCCATGCCCTCAGAGCAGCACGGTCGCCGCAGCGCTTTCTTACATCGCCGAGGTACGCCAGAAATTCTTCCTCGTCCACCCTTGACAGCACCGTTTTCCCAAAGAAATTCGCAACCGAAACCATCTCCCTTGGAATATAATTATATTCAGAAATTTCGATTTCATCCTTACTGCCTGCCTCAAGAATACACAGTGAATAACCCGATTTTTCAAAATCAAAATCAACTTTAGTCACAAATGGCATATCAAGGTCGTAAAAATCAATCCACAAAACGCCGCCCATTGCAGAGGTAAGCTGGTCCATAAGTCCACAGGGCTTTTTGTAGTAATAATTCTCGGCAAATTTACCAATCTCAGCCATACCCTGGAGAGAAATACAGCCGTCAGCGTAAAGACTGTTCATTATACTTGCAAGCAGAATCTCAAAGGCTCCCGACGACGAAAGCCCCACACCGCTGATTATATCTGAGGTTGTATAGCAGTCAAAACCACTCAGCTTAATTCCCATCAGGTAAAAACGTGCCGCAATGCCCCTTATGAGTGCTATGGACTTGTGTTCCTCAGATTGATAGGGGTCAAGGTCGGCTATGACAAAGTTTCCCAGAGGAGAATATTCCTGCGGATCGCTTTTGACCGTGACCGACACAGCTATTTCGTCCATAGGAAAACCTTTGGATTTAACACGAATCACACCGTCATTATTAGGCGATACAATACCAATAATATCCATTCCGACGCCGGCAGAAAGAACGTTTCCCAGCTGATGGTCAGTGTGGTTGCCGCATATTTCAGTCCTTGCCGGCGCAGAATAAATGCTTACACACCGGTCAGTACCAAATTCATTTTCAAATTCATTGAGCGCCCTGATAAATCTCTGCCGCTGATATGGCAGAGCTGATGCTCCGTAAATCGGCTCAAGCTCTTCGTCATAAGCCCCGGAGCCAATATCTCTCAGAACGTCATTTATGTTTCTCATTTTTTCAACCCTCGCTTCCATATATTTAGTATATAATAAATTGATATTTTTTTCAAGTGCAATTGAAAAATTCCTCGAAATATTGTATAATATATACATATTGTACAGGAGGATATTATGCAGAAAATTTTAGGTTACATGAGAAAAGCTATTCAGGAATTTGACCTTATTTCCGACGGTGATTCCGTTGCGGTGGGTATTTCCGGGGGAAAGGACAGTCTTGTTCTGCTGAAAGGTCTTGCACTTCTTCAGCGTTTTATCGGCATTGATTACAAAATAGTGGGCATTACCCTTGATCCGCAGTTTAACGGTGTTCCGGGTGACTACTCTTCGGTTGTCAAAATGTGCAGGGAACTCGGTATTGAATACCACATTATTTCAACCCATATCGGTGAAATTGTTTTTGATGTCAGAAAAGAGGCTCACCCTTGCAGTCTGTGTGCCAGAATGAGGAGGGGTGCGCTCCATGACGCCGCAAAGGAGTATGGCTGCAACAAAATTGCCCTTGGTCATCATTACAATGACGCTGTTGAAACTTTTATCATGAATTTGTTCACCGAGGGAAGAATCGGCTGTTTTTCCCCGAAAAGTTATCTTTCACGCAAGGACCTTACCCTTATCAGACCCCTTGTTTTCGCTCCGGAAAAGGAAATCAGAAAGGCGGCACTGAAAAACAATCTGAATGTTGTCAAATCCAAATGTCCGGCAGACGGTCACACAAACCGTGAAAAAACCAAAAACTTTATTCTTCAGATGGAACGTGAGGACAATGGGTTTACCGACCGTCTTTTTGGTGCAATGAGGCGTGCAAACATTGACGGCTGGGGCGGTGTAAATTATGTCCCGAAAGAAAAAAAAGACTAAATATGCCAAAAAGGATACCATTAATACAACGGTATCCTTTTTATTAACCGGAAATAAAAAAACTCCCCTTGAAAGAAGGGGAGAATTTTATGAAAAATTAACGACTAATTAAGAATTAGTGCTTCTTCTTCAGAACAACTGCTGTTGCACCAGCTGTTACGAGACCAGCAACTGCTACTGCTACGCCTGCTGTACCTGTCTTAGGTGAACCTGTTGCAGCTGGCTTAGCTGTTGTTGCAGGAGCTGCAGTTGTAACTACAGGAGCTGCTGTTTCAGCCTCTGTAGCTGGCTCTGTCTCTGGCTCTGTCTCTGGCTCTGGCTCTGTAGCCTCTGTTGGGTTAACTACAGTGATTGTACCGCCGATTGCATCAGGGTTTTCAACGAATTCGCCATTGTTGTCGAGCTGATCAACTGCGAGAGTGATGTCATATACTGTGCCATCTTCAGCGTCAGCTGGGATAACAAATGACATTGATGTGAAGTCTGTTGAAAGACCTGCAGGAGCAACGAATGTTGCAGCTACTGTAGCTGTGCCGTCACCGTTAGATGCAGCGTCCTGAGCAGCCATGTTGCCTGGAAGTGCCTGTGAAACTTCGAGAGCCTCTGGGTATGTTACAGAAACTACACAACCCATTGAGCTGCTGATGTCAACTAATGAGATAGGCATTGTAACTGTGTCACCAGCTGCGCCTTCAACTGAAGCGATCTGGATACCTGCTGCACTAGCAGAAAGCATTGATGCTGCACCAAGTACAGTCATAGAAGCCAGTACTGCGATTGTTCTTGAAAATACATTCTTCTTCATTTTAAATTTTTCCTTTCTTTTCTATATTTGTTAAGCACAAGCCGGATTTGTTCCGGCTCATGCAAAAACAAACTAAGTTAATTTATGATTGAAGACCTTTGAATTAGTCTTTAATCCACTTTGAGTAATCCTTGCTTACCTTGCTCCAATCGCCATTGTTTGCTGGCAGAATGAGCTTAGCAACATTGATTGCATCGTAAATATTTACTACGCCGTCTTCGTTGTTGTCAGCAAGGAATTCCTGGAATGAACCTGCCGGGATATCAGCTGCTGGCTTAGGAAGGATGAACTTAGCGATGATGATTGCATCGTAAATATCAGCACTTGCCTTACCACTCATGTTAGAGTCACCACGAGGACCAATCTTAACTGGGAGTGAGCCTGTGAGTGTTTCGCCGTTGATTTCAACTGTAAAGTCAACCTCGTAATCGAAGTTCTTGCCGTCGTATACTTCACCAGGTGTTGTAGCGAAGCTGATTACAGCGTCTGCTGTTACATCGTTGCCGTTGCTGTCCTTGATAACGATACCGTCCTTGAAGAACTCAACGTTATCTGAATGATACCACTGATCGCTGTCTGTCTTGCCATCGTAAGTGAGCTCGATTTCGAAGCTGCCGCTTCCGCCGTTTGTTGTTGTTACAACAGTTGAAGGTACATTAACGATTGATGTTACTGTTACGAGTGAAGTTACTTCCTTAATAGATGTTACTTCCTTAACTGATGTTACTTCAACAGGAACGATAGATGTTACAGTAGCAATTACTGTGCCTGGGTATGGAACAATTGTTGTTATTTCAACAATCTTTGTTACTTCTACTTCAACTGGCTTTGTAACTTCAACTTCCTTGATTGATGTTACTTCAACCTGCTTTGTAACTTCAACTTCCTTGATTGATGTTACCTCAACTGGAACAAGTGATGTTACAGTAGCGATTACTGTACCTGGCTTTTCAACGATTGTTGTTACTTCAACAACCTTGATTGATGTTACTTCAACTGGCTTTGTAACTTCAACTTCCTTAATGGATGTTACTTCACCTTCCTTGATTGATGTAACTTCAACAACCTTGATTGATGTTAAAATGCTTACGTCTGTGCTTGGAGCATCAGTCTTAACTGTTGTATCAGGTGCCTTAGTTGTTACTGTTGTAGTAGTAACTGTTGTCTCAGGTGCCTTAGTTGTTACAGTTGTTGAAGGAGCAGATGTTTCACCAGTAATTGTGATAGAACCTGGAGTTACGTTTGGTGAGAGGTATGTTGTACCTTCGCCGCCGTTGTCTACGTTTACAACTGGGTTAGCTGCACCGTTTGAACCCTGGATGTCGATTTCATATACATCGCCAGCCTTTGCATTTTCAGAAACTGTAAATGTAAGAACTGCGAATGGCTGTGTTGGATCGTTTTTAACCTTGTTTGTTGCAGAAGCAAGTACGTATACTGCCTTGTCCTTGTTGATTGTCGGACGAGCAGCAAAACCCTTGCCCATTTTCATGTCTGTGAGTGTGAGCATATCTGTATCATAAATAGCTCTTGCCTCAAAACCTCTGATGTCAACGCCCTTTGTATCAGCATACATATTAACTTTTACTGTTGCGCCTGGTTCTGCTGTTACTTTGTCAGCCCAGATATCACAAGTACCGATGTACTCTCTTGAAGCTGTTGTATCTTCGTTTGAAACAGATGTTGTAGGTGCTGGTGTTGTAGGTGCTGGTGTTGTAGGAGTTGTTTCGCCGGAGATTGTAACTGAACCCTTTGTTACCAGTGGTGTGAGGTATGTTGTACCTTCGCCGCCGTTGTCAACGTTTACAACTGGTAAAGCTGCACCGTTTGAACCCTGGATATCGATTGGATATACATCGCCAGCCTTTGCATTTTCAGAAACTGTAAATGTAAGAACTGCGAATGGCTGTGTTGGATCGTTTTTAACCTTGTTTGTTGCAGAAGCAAGTACGTATACTGCCTTGTCCTTGTTGATTGTCGGACGAGCAGCAAAACCCTTGCCCATTTTCATGTCTGTGAGTGTGAGCATATCTGTATCATAAATAGCTCTTGCCTCAAAACCTCTGATATCAACCTTGTTTGTATCAGCGTACATATTTACTGTTACTGTAGCACCTGGTTCTGCTACTACTTCGTCAGCCCAGATTTTGCAGTCGCCGATATAAGTTCTTGAAGCTGTTGTGTCTTCGCTTGAAGGCTGTGTTGTTGGAGCAGCTGTTGTTGGCTGAACAGCTCCGCCGATTGTGAATGTTGCAGCATTGATTTTAATGCTGTTGATGTACTCAACGAATGTTGTACCCTGTGTACCGGAAAGAAGTGAGCTTCCGCTGTCAAGAGATACATTATATGTACCAGCTGGTGTTGTTGAATCGAAGATTACATCGAATGTAGCAACTGTCTTTGTCAGGTCATTCTTGATGAATGGGTTTGTACCATCGTTCTGAATGAAGAAACCTGTTGTTGCTGTTGGTGATGATGTATCCTCCGGATCTGTACCTGATACTGTGAAATCGAATGATGCATCATACATTGGGTCATTCTTACAAGTAATTGCATTTTCTGTTGTGATTGTGAGGTTCTGGAAAGTTATATGGCTTGAATCGCCCTTAATCTTTGCCAGGAGCATTGTAACCTCGTCAGCATCATCAAAGCTGTCAAACATAAATGAAACCTTTGATGTTGCCTTGCCTGCTGAAACTTCTTCCTCGGTAAAGGATGACTTTTCAGGCTTAAGTGTTATTACATCTGTTGATGTTCCCTGAACAGTTTCGCCTGCGAATACAGTTGAAACCATCGAGCTTGCTACTGTTGTTGCCAGAATAGCAGCTGATGTGAGAACTGAGAGAAGTCTTCTCTTCTTCATCACTATTTTTCCTTTCTGTCTGGTTCGCCAGACACATGTTTTTTTCTGCGGATCCCCCGCTATTTTAAGCTTTTCAGCTTAAATCCTTTATCATTTTCCGAGATCTGATTCTCCAACCATCATTGCTACGTAGTTCAGTATAATTGCACTGTCTGATGAATCAATGACATTGTCTCTTACGCAGTCAGCATTTGCCTTGCCAGCCGGTTCAAGTGCATTTGCTTCAGGATTAAGCAGATACATATTGATTGAAACAACGTCTGCTACGTCAACTGCACCGTCTACATTTACATCGCCGTACCTTGTGCCGTCCGGAATGTCTTCTGTTTCAGTAGGCTTTGGTTCTGTTGTTTCTTCAGTTGAACCGCCAAGAACATGAACGTTGCCGTCTGTAAATGTTGGTGTGTAAACTGTTGTTGTTTCATCAGCTGACATATAGCCGAATACAACTGTTGAGTTTGTTGTTGATGAACCTGGTGTTACTGCTCTGTCAACCGGAACAATCTTGAAAGCAGCGTCTGAACCTGCAGCTGCGTCTGCATTGACTGTACCTTTGATGTTCAGGAATGTACCTGTGCCGTTCAGGAAGTATGCAGAATCAGTTGTACCCAGAGCATACATTACGCTGATAACACCTGTTTCAATGTTACATTCAAACGGATCAGGGAGTGAACCCTCTACAGAAGTTACGTCCTTAGCAAGTGAGCCAAGTGTTACCTCATCAATTGTTACCAATGATGAATCATAGGAAATTCCGAAATCACAAGCATTAATGCCTGTCTCAGGAATATTTGTAAGATCAAGGGTAAGTTCAAAGCTCTCGCCTGCTGCTGCCTCTGCCTCGCTGATACCTACGCTGAACTCATCAGCAGCTGATACGATTGCAGATGCTGAAACTGACGCTAATGTCATAGCTGCAACAAGACCTGCAATCATTCTTTTTGTTCTCATTTGCGTTTTCCTCCTTTTCTAAATAAGCATTTTTCTATAACAAGGGAATAATTGACTGTACATTCCCTTTATTATATTCAACGCTGTGAACTTAAACGATTATAATTTATTCACATTATAATTATAATTTAAACTCACACCAAAGTCAATAGTTTGCACCGCTTTTTGTATGGTTTTATAAAATAAAACTATCGGAATTGTTGAATATAATGAATAAACCGTTGTCAGAATTGCTTTTCAACATTTTCCACAATATTTCTTCAACAAGTTTTTTCAAAATATCATAATTATTCCAAGTGGGCAACAACTATATTATAGACTATACTCAAAGAAAAGTCAATAGGAAAGTTAAACAAATAAAAAATTATTTGAACTTATCGCTTTTGTATCATTATACACCAAAATCCCCCTGCTGTAAAGCCTTTTATTTTTTATTTAATCAACTTTGTTCAGTTTTTATAAATCATAACTTTGACCATTTAAAGTTTTTTGTACTTTAATACAGCCTTTTTTGAATTATTCCTTAACTTTTGGACAATGATATCATAGATGAGGCAAGTAAAACTTGACGAAATCTATTTGCCATATTTTGCGGTTGTCACCTTTGGTGACGAGCAAAATGGCATTTAAAATATTATTGCTCCAACCAATTTAGCAAGGTTTAATTGGTGGAGCAATATCAAGTTCTGTAAACGGAGGCGCAGTATGAAACCAACTGAACTGAAAAATCAGACTATTCTCCCGGATCTGTCTGACAATCTGACCAGAATTAAGGATATTGCCGGCGGAAGTTCCGACCTGCTTATAAATGAAATAGAGGTATGCGGCATAAAAGTCGCCCTTATGTGCTGTGAGGGAATGCTCTCCACTTCAACCATTACCGAGCTTATTCTCCACCCCCTTATGAACATAAAGCTTGAAAACCCAAGTCCGGCGGCGCTGCTGACCCATATCGACACAAAAATGCTCCTTTCCGTAGACCGCCCCATAGCGTACAACTACGAAGACTTCTTCCGCCTTTTAAATTCCGGTTTTGCAATGCTTGCCGCAGACGGTCAGGACAGGATTCTCGCTTTCGGCGTCCAGGGGTACGATAAAAAGGGTATCGACGAACCGTCCGGTGAAAACAACATAACCGGCTCCCATGACGGCTTTATCGAAGTTATACGTTCAAATATGTCTCTGATCAGACGGCGTATGAAATCCCCTGTGCTGGTGCAGAAACTTTTTGTCATGGGTGACAAGAGCCAGACTGATATGTGCATCTGCTATATGTCGGACAGAGTGCCATCCTCTCTGGTTGAAAAAATCATGGACTCCATTGAAAAAATGGACCTCGAATCAGTCCTCTCCACAGGATATGTCCAGCCATTTATTGAACCGGACAAGAAAAGGCTTTTCAACTCAGTCGGTCGCACCGAGCGTCCGGACGTTCTCTGCTCAAAGCTTATCGAGGGGAGAGTTGCCATACTGGTTGACGGTAACCCCTTTGCACTTATCATACCCAAACTCTGGAGCGACGATTTCCAGACTGTTGACGACTACAACTTCAAGCCATATTTTGCAACATTCATACGCTGGCTGAAATACGGGGCATTTCTCATATCAATACTGCTCCCCTCTCTATATGTTGCAATAGCCATGCACCACCCGGAGCTTTTAAACAGTACTCTACTGCTGATACTGGCAGAATCTGAGCAGAACGCTCCTTTTTCCATAATTGCCGAAACTGTGGGAGTACTGCTGATGTACGAGATTATAAAAGAGGCTGGACTGCGGCTGCCTAAAGCAGTAGGGGGAGCTGTGAGCATTGTGGGGGGACTTATTATCGGTGACGCCGCCGTGAACTCCGGTCTTATCAGCACTCCCCTGCTGACAGTTGCCGCACTTTCCGTTGTAAGCGGATTTGTTGTACCCGACCTTTCTCAGGCAATAACAGTCCTGCGAATCGTCTTTATAATCTGCGGCGGAATATGGGGTATTTTCGGCATAAGCCTTTTCGGTGCGGCTGTACTGTTTAATATGTGCGCTACCGGTGACTACGGTTTCCCTTACACCGCTCCCATTTCACCTTTCAAAGCAAAGACAATGGGTGACATTGCAGTAAGGGAAGGATTCAGAAAAATGCAGAACAACAATTTTACAGTGGAGGAGCTACATGAATAAGATATCTAACCTACAGCTTTTCTCTGTACTTTTCAGTGTAAAGGCTTTCAGTCTGATTTGCTCCGGCGTTACCCCGGACGCCTCACAGATGGCAGGTGCGGCAATTTCTGTTATTGCACAGTATCTTCTTGCCGTACCCATGATAATGCTTTACAAACATGACGGATTCAGTTTAAAAAAGGAAATGCTTTTCGGAAAATTCGGCAAACTTCTTTACGCTCTCTTCTTTATTATATGTGGAGCAGTTTCCTTCAACCGTTTGTGGGGAGTGAGCAAAAGCGTATACTTCCCTGTGGACAGCAGTCTTGCCTGTTCGGTGATACTCGCCGCTGTCTGCCTTTACTGTGCCTCAATGAAATTCAGTGCGCTGTCACGTTCCTCACTCATCATCTCGGGAATATTCATCTTCACAGCCGCAATACTCATCTTAGGCGCATATTCCAAAGCCGACCTTGCCAACTACATTCCGGCAACAGATTTCGGAAGTGTGATACACAGCGCAGTCAGAAACTTCTGCTCATCGGGTGAACTTGTAATGCTCTTTATACTCCTTGAATTTTCCTCTGCGGACAGGCACAAAGGAGTAACCGCCTTTTTCACCGGTTCACTTATTCTGACAGAACTTATATACATTATAGAAATAACCGTTCTCGGAAAAATCATAAACCTGACAGACTTTCCGTTCTTCACCGCCGGAGCGTTTTCCCAGCCCTTCAGCATACAGCGTGCGGACTCCCTTTACATGATAGCTTTTACACTTCTCTGCGTACTGACAGTAACACTTCAGCTTGTCCTCACGTCGGTACTTGTAAAGGAGATAATTCCGGACTTAAAGTACAACACGCTTTTATCCGTAATCCTCATGCTGGGTCTTTCGGCACTGCTCAACTCAACAGGCGCAGACCTTTCTCCTGTTATGGGAGTACTTATTATAATGTTGTCTGTTGTTATACCTGTAATAATGCTTATAAGGAGAATTTACAATGAGAAAAAAACTGGCGCTGACGGCAGTAATGCTTCTGCTATGCGGGTGCAGTCACAAAACTGAGGTAAGGGACAAGGGGTTTGTAAGGACTATCGGCTGTGACAGCGGTGAGGTGCAGTCTGTGGCGGTACGGCTTTACGGTCAGGAGGAAGTCCTTTCCGGTACTGGTGATACCATTTTTTCTGCCGTTGAAAATGCCGAAACTACTCAGGGGAAAACTCTGTTTACCGGTCACCTTGAACTGCTTGTGCTGAACCCGGCAGAAATAAAGGACAAGCTTTCGGTCATGATAAAAAACAACCGCATTTCCCCCTCCTGTTCGCTTATTATCACTACCGGAAGTGCCGCAGACACGGTAAAAAACTATGAAGAGGAGGAGCTTTCGGACATTCTTGACAGCAGTAGCCGCAAGGGAAAAATCGTCACCAGAAACATCAGCGCAGTTCTGAACGACCTTCTGGAAGATGACGCCATGGCAGCAGTACCCGTTCTGGACGGCAAAAATCTCACAATGGGAGTTGTGGGCTATGACTCGGTTATCGGGGTACTGTCCGAAGAGGAGTCGGAGGGACTCAGCTGGCTTACCGGTTCTCAGCGTGACATTTATCTCCCTGTGAATGTAAACGGAAAAACAGCAAGCTTTCATGTACGCAAAAGCAGTACAAGGCTCACTGCACAGTCTGACGGTGACAAAATCAGAATCACCACGGAAATAAAAATAAACGGCAGCTGCATTGAGGAAAACATCAGTGAAAACGAGTCCTCAAAGGCAGCTGCGGAAAAGATATCCGGTCTCTGCTCAAAAGCTATTTCCAAAACCGTCACCGGCATGAACGCCGACGTTCTGGGCATTGAAAAGTGTATCCGGTCGGAAAATATAGCGTCCGGCGAGACCTGGAAAGAAATCATACCCAGACTGGAATTTTATTACAGCATCAAAATCGCCTCATAAAAAAAGCGCCCCTTGTGGAGCGCTTTATTATTTACTGAGCAGTTTTTCCGAGATCTGATAATGATACCATCATTGCAACGTAGTTGAGAATAATTGAACTGTCAGATGTATCAATTACGTTATCTCTTACGCAGTCGGAATTAGCTTTCTGTTCTGTTGTAAGAGGATTTGCCTCAGTATTCAGCAGATACATATTGATTGCTACAACGTCTGCTACGTCAACTGTACCGTCTAAGTTTACGTCGCCGTACTTTTCACCGTCAGGAATATTTTCTGTAATCGGTTCTGTTGTAACAACTGTTGTTTCTGGTGTTGATACAGATGTTGTGCCTACTGTTGAAACTGTTGTTGTAGTAACTGTAGATACTGGTGCTGTAGCAGTAGTTGTTACAACTTCGCCTGTTCCGTCAGCGTATGACATATAGAACAGATTTGCAGTATCAGCCTTTGCTACTGTATGTGCGCCGGCACTGAGGTCAACTGTGATAATGCCGTCACCGTTTGATGTGTACTTTGTACCGTCAACCTTAATAGTTGCAGCCGGTTCAACAAATACGAGAGTAAGCTTACCAGCAGCAGCTGCTGTAAATGTAATGCTTGTAGAAGATTCCATCTTGAGGCACTGTGTAAGTGTAAGACCGTTGTAGTTTACTGTACCCTTGCCTGTTGAAAGATTACCTACGATTGTGTAGTATGTGCTTTCACTGCCGTTGAGTGTGAAGTTGTGAACGTGATTTCCGGCAACAGGAGTAACGGCTGTTTCAGATGTGCTTGCTGTTGTGTTAACTGTTGTCTTTACTGTTGTTTCAGTAGGTCTGATTACTGTTGTTGTAACAGCAGTTGTTGTCGGAGGAACAACCGGACCTGAGCTTGTGAAGTGGTAACCCATTGATGCGTATGTACCTGTTGTTTCTGCAAAACCGGATGTGTTGATGCTGCCGTCTGCATTTCTCCATGCTGTGTGGAAGTCAGTACCCATTGCAGGAACGCTGAGAGTAATGAAGTCTGATACAGCAGGTGTTATGTTTGTACCAATCTTGTCACCGTTATCAATAGCGGTTCTGTCTGAAACCATGTAGTACTTGCTGTTGTAATAGATTGAGTTCTGGATTGTACCAACAAACTTATCGTTTGTAATCTTGACACCAGGTGCTGCTCCAAGTGAAGACTGCATGTCAGTATTGATGTAGGACATGATATTTGTGAAGTCACAGCCATCGTCTGTACAGCGATAGCATGAAATATTTGGCTTGCCGTTTGCGCCTACGCCGTTGTTGTATGATGTACAGTCTGTAAGACTTTCAAGCTTCGGGTTGTTGTTGTCTGTGAAACCGCAGTTTAAGTTTTCAAATGCAAGACAGTTCTTTACAATATGACCTGTACCAACGCCTGAACCGCCCAGCTTAAAGCCGTTACCGTCGCAGTCGCCGTAGCCTCTGCCGTCTTCAGTAAAGCCGTTTCTGAATGCAACGCAGTTCTGGATTGTTACAACGCCGATAGGACCAGTTGCTTCTTTTGCAAAGAGATCCCAGCCGTCGTCTGAGTTGTTGTATGCCATACAGCCGTCAAATACGTTACCCTCACCGCAGGTAAGCTTTGCAGCAAAACCGTCGGCATTTTCCATTGTAGCCTCATCGCAGTTGTTCTTTGATGTACAGTTGAGGACAAGGTTGTTTGTCGGCCACTCTGCAACTGTTGCAGCGTTTGTGTTGTAACGTGAAATCTGAAGTCCGGTATCTTCGTTGTCGTTGAATACCATCATTTCAATCTTGTTGTTGTTACCTGAAAGGAGCATACCGTTATCGCCGGCATTTGTAATCTCAAAGCCGTAGAAGTGCCAGTAATCACCGTCAAGAACAAAACCTCTTGCAGAACCTGAAACTGCCTGACCTGTGAAGTCAAACTTTACTGTTTCGCCCGGATAAGCCATAATTGTCTTGAAGTTTCCGGCAGAACCGCTGTTGCTCTCCTCAATGAGGATTGTTTCTGTGTAGTTGTATGTACCGCCCAGCAGGTAGATAGTGCCGCCAGCCTTAACCTGTGCAATCGCACTCAGTACATCAATCGGGTCTTCCTTTGTACCCTTGCCTGATGATGTAGCTGTTGGTGAGCAGTAAATAGCGTCTGCTGAAATAGTAATCTGTGTTGTTGTCTTTGTTGTAGATGATGTTGAAACTGTTGTAGCCTTCGTTGTTACAGTTGTAGTAGCCGCTGTTGTTGTCGGATTGTCCGGCTGTGTCGGGTCAGTATTTCCGCCCTCTGAGAAGCCGCTGCCGATTGCTACGATAGAATCGTCATAAGATACAAGTGCTGCCTTGAGTGCTTCGTTTACTGCATAGCTTTCATCGTCAACGCTGTTGTCGAATGTCCACTGGAAGTCACCGCCGTCAATACGTCCAGCCTCAGCCATAACGATTGAAGGAACATCAGCCGCAGCGTCAGCAGTATAGCTGTACATAACTGAACTGTCTGTATCAAAGTTGTTGTATGTATTTCCGCCACTCTTTGATTTTACGGTTGACGGAACCTTTTCATCTCTTGATGATGCAACATAAGCATCAAAGTCTGTGTTGTTTTCAGCATATGAAACAAATGCCTCTGCGCCGGTAATAGTGTTGCCATATGCCTTAATAGTTCCGCCTGCTTCTCCTGAGAGTACAAGACCGCCCTCTGAACCCTGTTCTGAAGTAAGCATAGGATATTTACAGTTTCTGAAGTTGTTGTTTTCAACAAAAACAGAAGAGCCTGTTGTTGAACCGATTCCATACTTTGCATTGCCGTCATAATAGTTGTTGTAAACATGAACTGTTGCTACTCTTACTCTCGGGTGACGTGAATCTGAATGGTCATACCAGTTGTGGTGATATGTGATGTAATTTGAAGTATCACTTGAATTTGCACCCTGTAAATTACACTTTCCGTTATCCCAGAAATGGTTGTAGGAGTGTGTGACATACTGTGATTTCTTTGTATCAAGAGCGCCGTCGCCCTTTACCTGGTCAGCGTCTGTACCTGCATCACCGTAGAAGAAGTCGCAGTTATGTACCCAGCAGTGGTCATTGCCCTGCTGGAGACCGCAGTCGTCGCCTTCCTCACTATTGCAGTTCATGAAACCGATGTTTCTTACTTCAACGTTTGAACAGTTTTTCATAACAAGTCCGAAACCGTTGAAAGTTGTATCGTTGCCGACGCCCTCAATTGTCATGCCTGCTGTTACTGTGTCAAGCATAAGGTCGCCCTTCGGCATATCGGCAGGATCTTCAATATTACCGATAAATCTGATTGCGATAGGTCTTGATTCCTTGCCCTTTTTGTAGCCTGTGATGATGTTCTGAACGCCTGTCAGTGTTTCAGCGCCCTTGCCTGTTGCATCAATATCGCAGGTAATGGTGTCCTTGTTATCATTTGTAACGTAAAGAACGATTGCGTTTGATTTAAGTGTACCGTCCTCGTTGTATGCACCGGAAGAAGTACCGTTTACAAAGCCGAAACCGGATCTGTCATGAGCCTGGACAGTCATTGAACCGGATTCAATAGCCTTTGAGGTATCCTCCTTGCCGCCTGATGTAGGTACTACTTTCATAACGTACTTGCCAGCTTTAAGACCTAAAGCGTCAGCTCTGAAATAGCTGCTGTACTGTCTGATAAGCATTGAGTCAAGCTGTGTATAGCTGCCTCCCTCAGGCTTGATATACACGTTGTAGCCGTCAGCACCGCTGATTGCGTCCCATGTTACATAAGCGGATTCTCTGAGAACCGTTGCTGATGTAGGAACAGAAACAGCTGCTGATACAATTCCCGATCTAAGATATGAATAGTTTGCTGTTGTACCCGACATTACTCCGCCTGCCGCAATTGCCGCAGCAAGGAAGCAAGTCACGATTTTTTTAAACTTCATAACCCTTATCTCCCATAAAAATAAATTTGGCATTAAACCAATTATATTATACGCCTCATTGTAAAATTTTTCAATTGGCAATACTACATAATTTTTTTACTAATTTATTGTAATATGTCACAATGTATTTGCCGTGCTTGTTTTCCATGACCCCTTGCGGTAAAATGCGTAGGCAATAAGCGTTGCAATTACCCAGCCGATAGGCCATGACATCCATACTCCGGTCGAACCAAATCTTGCGGACAGTATAAAGGAAATCACAACTCGCAGAATAAGGTCGGCAAAAGTCGATGCCATAAACGCTTTCATGTTGCCGGCACCCCTCAGAAGACCGTCCAGCATAATTTTGATTCCGACTGCGAAATAAAACGGTGAGGCAATTCTCAGAAACTCCATGCCGGTTTCAATAGCTGTGGCACTGCTGCCGTCCTCCATAAAAAGCATAAGGGCAAAGCGGCAGAAAACAAAGTAAACTATAACAAAAGGCACTGCCACAACAAGGCTTATTTTTGCGCCGGCAGAACAGCCTGTTTTAACCCTGTCGTTCTTTCCGGCACCGATATTCTGTGCGGTATAGCTTGAAACAGCGTTCCCCACAGCCGCAAAGGACATTATGGCAAATGTATTAAGCTTGATAGCGGCGGAATATCCGGCAATGACCGACGAGCCGAAACCGTTGATGATACCCTGAATAAAGAGGTTGCCAACTGATACAAAGCTCTGCTGGAGTACGCTCGGGACAGTCACCACAATAATTCTTTTAAATATTGCATTGTCGAATATCTTTGGCTTTACATCATATACAAGCTTTGAAAGTCTTACAAAAAGAAGTATTACCGAAACAACGGCGGCAATGCCCTGTGCGATAAAGGTCGCCCACGCCGCACCGGCAACTCCCCGGTCAAGTACGGCAACCAAAAGCAGGTCGAGGGCGATATTTCCCAGTGACGAGCCTATAAGCAGGTACATGGGGGTTTTTGCGTCACCAAGAGCCGTGTAAACGCCGGAAGAAATGTTGTAGAAAAACAGAAAAGGCAGTCCGTAGGTGTAGATGTTGAGGTAGAGCGCACCGTCCGCAAAAATATTATCCGGAGTATTGAGCAGTTTCAGCATAGGGTTGCAGAAAACCACTCCGAACACAAGCAGAAACAGGCTTACCACCGCTGACATCACAAAGGAAGTATTAACAGCCGTTTTCATATCAGTCATGCGCTTACTGCCGAAAAGCTGGGAAATAATTACCGATGCACCTATATTGCACCCCATTGCAACAGCCATAAATATCATGGTTATAGGGTACGAAACGCCGATTGCGGCAAGGGCGTCCTCACCGGCAAAACGTCCGGCAATAATGCTGTCGGAAATATTGTAAAGCTGCTGGAACACAACGCTCCCCAGCAGCGGAAGAGTAAACATAAACAACACCTTTGAGGGTTTTCCTTTTGTAAGGTCGGTTATCAAAATTTTCATTCCTTTCAACAGAAACGGAGTGGAAAACTCCACTCCGGATTAAGGAATCACTGATTAAATCACGCCTGTCGGCTTGGCACACATCTTGCTTGC
>CAMCMW010000002.1 GCA_945876155.1 uncultured Ruminococcus sp.
CAGCTTTGCAAGACCATAAACATAGCTTGGTGCTTCTTCGGTCTGGAGCATATACTCCTTGCCGCAAATAATAACCTTTACTCTGTTAAGCATTTTTTTCTCCATTCTGAGTTTTTTTATCCGATAACATATAGTAAACGAAAATTTTTTTCGTTTACTATTAGCCGATATGCATGGAGCTTACTAAGTAAGCGGATATGCAAGGCAATAAAATAAATTATTATAGTGAATGCAAATTTT
Source organism: uncultured Ruminococcus sp. (assembly GCA_945876155.1). Lineage (GTDB taxonomy): Bacteria > Bacillota > Clostridia > Oscillospirales > Ruminococcaceae > Porcipelethomonas. The sequence goes on from CAMCMW010000002.1 coordinate 241, forward strand.
TTGCGTTCACTATAATTATAATATATTTTTCACTGATTGAAAATACCCAAAACAAATTTTTTTCAAAATTTTCAGAAATATCTTATAAGCGCCCTTACTTTTCCAAGTATTTCAACATTTTCTGCTATAATGGGTTCCATGGTATCATTTTCAGGCTGTAATCTGAAGTGACCGTTTTCCTTGTAGAAAGTCTTTACTGTTGCGCTTTCATTGTCAACCAGTGCCACGACGATATCTCCGTTTTCAGCATAGTTCATCTGCTCAACCACAATAAGGTCGCCGTCGTATATTCCGGCATTTATCATGCTTTCACCCTTGACTTTCAGTGCAAAAAGTGGATTGGAATAGGTCTGGTCGGAGGTGAAGCTGACGTAATCAGTTATATTTTCTATTGCCGTTATGGGCACTCCGGCGGCAACGTTTCCCACAACGGGTACGATTACTCCGCTGTCATTTCCTTTGAGCTTGATAGCCCTGTTGCTGTTGTCCTTTTTTTCTATGTACCCCTCTTCAATGAGGAGGTTTATATATCTGTGGACAGTTGATGTTGATTTGATATTCAGCGCAGCACAGATTTCTCTGACTGTCGGCGCATATCCGTTTTCAATTGAATCCTTTATGAACTTGTAAATGTTCGTCGCTTTTTCATTAAGCATAATTAAACTCCGTTCCTTATTCTGAGGTTTATGCTTCCGCTAATTTTTTGTATATCATCTTTGCGACTTTGTAAACGTCACCGCAGCCCAGTGTAATTACAAGGTCGCCGTCCTGTGCGTTTTCGCAGACGTAGTCGCATACCTGCTGAAAGTTCTGGTACTTTCTTTCGTCGGTGTATTCAGCTGCTTCGTCCTGTGGGAAGTAAATGCAGCCGTCAATTTTCTCTGCAAGATTGCGTGAGAAAATATTGTAGGTGTTCTTTTCTCTTGAACCCATGATGTCGGTGAGTACCGCTATATCCGGAATTGACAGTGCCTCTGCAAAATCGTCAAGGAGAATGGAAGTCCTTGAAAATGTAAAGGGCTGGAACACTGCCCATACACGCTTGTAACCCATACCCATAGCCGCCTGTAAGGTAACAGAAAGCTCTGTAGGGTGGTGGGCGTAGTCGTCGACGATTGTTATGCCCTTTTCCTTGCCGATAAGCTCAAAGCGTCTGCCGGCGCCTCTGAAATCGGAAAGTCCCTGACGGATGTTTTCAAAGTCCACACCTGCGTAAAATGCCGCTGCGGCAGCTGCAAGGGAGTTTAAGACATTGTGCATTCCGGCAACGTGAAGTCTTATCTTACCGATTTCCTCACCCTTGTGCATGAGGGTATATTCTGTTTCCATACCGGAAATTCTTGTGATGTTCCGGGCGTAGTAATCATTCTTCGGGTCAAGACCGAATGTGATAAATTCCTTGTCCTCAATGCCCTCGACTGCTTTTAGTGTATTTGCGTCGTCACCGTTTATGATGAGAGCCTTTGTTGCCTTCTGAGCAAACTTGTGGAATGACTTTATTATATTTTCAAGATTTTTGAAGTAGTCAAGATGGTCCTCATCAATGTTGAGGATAACGGCGCAGTCGGGGTAAAGCTTTAAGAAAGTGTCAACAAATTCGCAGGACTCGCACACCATAATATCGCTTTTTCCTGCACGTCCGCTGCCGCCGATACAGGGCAGTTTTCCGCCGATAAAGGCTGAAAGGTCAACCTTTGCAGTGCAGAGAATCTGTGTTATCATTGAAGTGGTTGTAGTCTTGCCGTGAGTACCGGAAACGCAGATGGCGTTGTTATACCAGCTTGTGACGATACCCAGCAGTTCACTTCTTTCCAGTACCGGAACACCGCTTGCCTTTGCTGCAATAAGCTCCGGATTGTCAGCCATGATAGCTGCTGTGTGGACTATAAGGTCTGCACCCTCAATATTTTCAGCCCGCTGTCCCAGAAACACCGGAATACCCATTTTGCGGACTGCTTCAAGGGTTTCGGTTTCGTTGTTGTCAGAGCCTGTGAGATAGTAGCCCTGTGAATGAAGTATCTGTGCCAGCGGATACATTCCCGAGCCGCCGATACCGATGAAATGAATATGTTTTTTTCCTTTTAATATATCTGTGTTCATAGTAAAAACCTCTTATATCAGTTTGAGTACCGAATTTTAACGTTATTGTATATTTTATCCGGAAACGTTCAATAATATCCCTGTAAACAAAAGGAGGTCATCTTGCAGCATGAATATTTCAGACATCAAAATCAGAAAAACCATTACTGAGGGCAGACTGAGAGCTATCGTTTCGATAACTCTTGAAGACACCCTTGCAGTCCACGACATCAAAATTGTCCAGGGAGACGAAAGACTTTTTGTCGCCATGCCGAGCCGGAAGGACGATAACGGGGTTTTCCGTGACATTGTTCACCCCATATCTCCCGACGCAAGAAAAAGAATCGAATCGGAAATTCTCGACGCCTACAGCCGCCACCTTGCAATTACAGAGGCTGAGGAGCAGGCTGTCTGAGAGCCACTTACTGCTGGACGTTTACGGACGTTCAGCATTTTTTATTTTTTAAAATGTGCCATGCCTTTAAAACGCCTATCTGAGTTTTTGAATCTGTGATGTTGCCGTTTAATACCATTTCCACTGCCTTGTCAAGAGGAATTTTTACAACGTCAAGGAACTCGTCATCATCAAGATCCTGCTGTGAAAATTCCAGTCCGGAGGCGATGTAGAGGTGGATAACCTCGCTTACATAAGCCGGAGTAGGGACTATCTCTCCAAGATATTCGTAGTTTTTGCAGGTGCAGCCGGTTTCCTCCAGCAGCTCACGCTTTCCGCAGTCGTAGTGCTTTTCACCCGGTTCAAGCTTTCCTGCCGGAATTTCAATCATTACCTTGTGGTGGGGGTATCTGTACTGCTTAACCATAAGTATTTCTTCATTGTCCGTCACCGGAATTACAGTCACGCCCCCTGAATGATGCACAACGTCACGCTGTACCTCTTTGCCGTTTTCCAGCAGTGCCGTGTCCTTTGTGACCTCAAAAATTCTTCCCTTATAAACGCTTTCGCTTGCCACTGTTTTTTCTTCCAGATGCATAATTATTCCTCCTTGTTGTACTCACGGAATCTTCTTCCGGGGCATCATAATCATAATAGTGAACGAATCCGTCGTCACGCTTTGCTTTGCGTGTGATAAACAGGTAGAACACCAGAAGAACTACTCCGCAGAGTGTTATTATTGCTCCCTCTTTAAGACCGGGGGTTTTATAGCGGAACTCTATCCTGTTTTCCCCAGCCTCAGCCTTTACAGCCATAAATCCGCCGCTTACCTTTTCAACGTCTGCCGGCTTGCCGTTTACATAAGCAGTCCAGCCGGTGTCATAGGGGACGCTGAAAAAGACAAGCTTAGGCTGTTCAAGTGTTATCTCAGCGTCAAATCCTTCGGAATCGTATATAAAGCTTGAACAGGTTTCCTGTGAACGCTTCTGGCAGTCTTCAAGGTACGCTGCATCGTTAAGCCCTACACATTCCTCAGCCGGCAGATCTGAAATAATATCAGAATACTTTTCAGCCTGGTCGTCTTCAAGAACAAGCGCTCTCATAAGCAGGCGTTCCTTTGTCTGTTCGGTATATTTATCATATAAATCATGGGTTACATAATTGTCATACGTAAATCCCATAGGCAGATAATACTGGTTTTCGTAGACATAAAAGCCGTTCTGCTCGCCGATATACTCAAAGCCCGGCAGTTCAATTTCATAGGTATAAGTATCTTCCTTGTCTGAATATACTTTATCGAAGTAGTACTTGACTGAGAAAAGACCTCTCAGTACGTGCTTGTCGAGAGGTGCTCTTGACGCAACGTCACGGGTAACGCCTATTTCAGAGTAAAACTCCATGACACTTCCCGGTACTATACTCTGGAATGCTCTCATTGAGGAAAGTCCCCAGAACATGGGGTAGTTGTCGTAATTTTCTGAAATGTCAACACGGTAAAACTGGTTTTCTTCTTCTTCCAGTTCAAGGTTTTCACTTCCGTGCAGACCGTTGTTGATGTAAATCTGGTTGTAAGGACCCATCATAGCGCCGAAATACTCAACAGCAGCGGTACACAAAATACATGAAATCACCGTTGAGATAACAGCGGTTTTCATAAAGGGTTTTCCGTTTATACGTTTCTTGTTGATGTACCACAGCATAACAAGTCCGGCAGCGCATATCACTATTGTAAGATAAAAATGCGCTCTGTAGTTTGCGAAGTGAAACCATTTTACGTTGCCGCTGTCGTCCTTTTTCGGGAAGAAAGAGATAGCAGTAAACGCCGCAAGTATTGCTCCGCAGATTTTAATACCGCCTCTGAAATCAACGGTTCTGTCGTCAAACGCCTGGGCGGTCATAATTGCCATTATGAGGATAGGCATATAGTACCAGCGGGCGTAGTATGAACTGTTGAAGGTATAAAATGCACTGTTTAAAATCGGGATAAATGCACAGATAATGCACACTGTAATAAGACGCTTTGACCAGTGGCTTTCTCTTGATTTAGTAAAGACTATAACGCCAGCCATTGAGAACATAGGCAGATATCCGCCGATAGACGCCCATTTTCCGCCGTCAGAACTGAAAAGATTAGGTCTTGCCGGAACGTCCGGTATCATAAAGAAACTCTGGATAATTCGTGGTATTCTTGTGCGGTCGCTGTATGTTACAAGGTCAAGACCGTAAAGGCGTTCGTTGATACGGTAGTTGCCAAGTATTGCAAGTGCAGCCGGCAGCAGCATTACACAGGCTATCATAACGCCGATTACAGCCTCAATTGCAAGTGAGAAAAACTTTTTCCAGTTTATTGTGAAGTCCGGCGATTTGAGTCTTACAAGCAGATAAATTACCAGGAATACCGCCTGTCCGGTAAAGAAAAAGTAGTTGATTATTCCCATGAGGGCAACGGAAAGCGCAAATACGCCACGTCTGTTGTTGTTTACACGTTCTTCCATGGCAATGAGCATAAGAGGGAAGAAAGCGGTAACGTCGTGGAAGTGATTGAAAAAGATGTTGAACATCTGGAATCCGGAAAAGGCATAGAGCATACCCCCGATAAGTGCGGCGTCTTTACTCCTGACAAACCGCCTGATATAGGCATAGGCAGTCATTGATGCAACACCGAATTTCATCGCAAGGAGTACCGGCATTGCAAAAGTCACCAGTGACTGGGGCAGGGGAATGGTCAGCCAGAAAAAGGGACTTCCCAGCAGATAGAACGAGTATGAGCCGACAAAGTTTGCACCTAAATCAGTACCCCAGTCCCAGCCAAGCCCTTCAGTTTTTATAAATTCATGGGCATGGTTGTAAAAGGGAATCTGCTGTGAATTGTAGTCGCCGTAATATATGTAGTATCCGCCGTTGTATATCAGCAGCGGCAGTATCATAATCAGAAATGCTCCGAATCCGAACAGGAATGCTGTCAGGTATTTTTCTTTTTTGTTCAGTGACAGCAGTGAGTTAATCTTCAATTGTCATTTTCCTTTCTGTTTGTAACTGTTTTTGCGGTTATGAATATAATATAGTGAACGCAAAAAATTTGCTTTCACTATAATAATTTATTTTATTGCCTTGCACATCCGCTTACTTCGTAAGCTCCGTGCATATCGGCTAATATTAAACTAAAAAAATATTTTTAGTTTAATATAATATCAGAGGTCGATAATATTGGTCATAATTCCGGAGGGTGACACGTCTATGATACCAAATGACGGTTTTCTGCCGTCTCTGGGACATGAGGTACTTCCCGGATTCATGATATACAAACCGTCCTCATAAGCGCAGAAACGTTCGTGAGTATGGCCGTAGAGGGCAATATTTGCACCCATACTGCGTGCCTTTGCCTTGAGAGGTTCAAGGGAATATTTCACGTCATAGCGGTGACCGTGAGTTGCGTATATTTTACAGTTTTCAGCCGGCATGAGAAAAGCCTCGCTGTCACTGAAACTTCCTAAATCGCAGTTGCCCTTGACATGAACTATCTGTTTGTCGGGGTATTGTGCGGCAATACGGTCAAGTTCAACTTCGCCGTCGCCGAGATGGATATATAGGTCAGCGTAGTACCCTGTAAAAATCTTCTCCAGAGAAAAAAAGCTCCTGTGAGAATCGGACATCACAATAATTTTCATAATTTTTCCTCCTTACGTTCACAATGAGGTTATATATAAAAAAATTATATCATAAATATAGAGTAATTACAATGGTTTTTCTGCTGTTTTACAGCAAATATTTTTTTGAGGTGTTTTACTTATGACAAAAATTGACCCGTCCAAATTAGACGAACTATTAAAAGTCGCCGGCAAAAAGCTGAATATTCCCCCTGATGAGCTGAGAAAACAGCTTGAGGCAGGAAAATTTGACGCTGCTATGAACAGTATGAGCAAAAGTGATGCGGCGAAATTCAACCAGGTCATAAAAAATCCGAAAATGATTGAAAAAATGATGTCAACACCCCAGGCACAGGCGCTTTACAAAAAAATCACCGGTGAAAAATAACCGCTGAATAATTACATCATTCCGTCAGAGGAGGGGAGGGACTTCCGGAAAGTATGGACGATTTAATGGGAAAAAATCAGGAGGGTCTGTCCGACGAGGAGAGTATGAAACAGCTGACTGAACTTGCATCATCTCTCCTTTCCTCCTCGGAGGGTGAGGGAACAGGAACTGAAAGGGAAAGTACCGGGGAAGAAAAAAAGGAAGATGATTCCGGGGGAGGAACGGACTTTGATTTCAGCAAGCTGCTTATGATGGGGCAGGTAATGAACTCAGTTTCAGGCGACAAGAATGCGGAACTGCTCCTTGCCCTGAAACCACTGCTGAAAGAGGAACGTCAGGCAAAGGTTGACAAGGCGGTGAAGATGCTGAAACTTTTTGCCGTGTTCAATGTACTTAAAGAAAGCGGAATGCTTAACGATATTTTCTGAACAGGAGGTTTAAGGCTTTGAATTACAGCAGTCCGGATATGAACTATATGCGCCGTGACGCACTCAGGAGAACACGGGAGATGCACCGGCAGAACATGAACAGAAATGATGTACAAGCACAGCCTTTCAGCACTCCGCCTCCGGAACCGGAAACAGACAATACTGCCGAAAAAAAGACTGCCCCCGTACAGCCGAAAAATTATCCGAAACGGCAGAGCGGAGGTATAAACAGTCTGCTTTCCGGCTTTTTTACGGACGGTAAGCCGGATAACGATAAAATAATAATAATTGCGCTGATTGTAATACTTGCAAGAGAGGGTGCAGACATAAAGCTGCTTTTAGCGCTGGGGTATATACTTATGTGACGGAGAATAAATATGAATGATATGATTTACAAAGGAATATGGTGCGTTATTGGAATTATAATGATTATTTACTATGCCCGGAGAAAGCATACGGTAAGGTCGGCACTTGCGGGTATGCTAACCGGTGGGGCGGCACTCATTCTCCTGCATTATTTCGGGGATAGTCTGGGGTATGCGCCGCCGGTGAATCTTTTCAATACTGCTGTGTCGCTGGTACTGGGAGTACCGGGGGCTGCACTTATAATGGCAGTGAACCTTATAAAATGAGAAAACGTCCGGATTTGTAATTTAATCCGGACGTCATTTTATAATATTTCTTCAAGCTGTTTTCTTATCTGTGCATTTCTCTTTGCATAGTCAATATTCATCGGCTTGATTTTTCCGTCTGCAAAGTCATACATACCCTGCAATATTCCCTCAGTACTGTCCTCCACAAGGTATCCACCGTACTCTTTAAGGAAGTTGCTCGGACCGTGAACGTCAGTTGAAAATACCGGTACTCCCAGGGAGTCAGCCTCCAGCATGACCAGTCCCAGACCTTCGTAGATAGACGAAAGAATAAAGAGGTCGCACTTTTTCAGTATCGGCATAGGATTCTGGACGGATTTTATAATTGCGATATCCTCCCAGCATTCGGTCATTCTTGCTTTCTGGACTGTCTTTCCGTAAAGATTTCCTGCACCGCCTATGATAATAAGCTTTGAGTCAGGATAATTCTTGTGGAAAGCCTCGAATGCGTCAATAAGACGGAAGTGTCCTTTTTCCGGAGAAAATCTGCCGATTGTTATAAACTTTATGCCCTGTGAATTGAGAATGTGGTTGATACCGTCGGCATGAGGACAGAAAATCTCAGTATCCTTCTGAAATTCAACCGGCATATCGCCCTTGAGTACCACAAGGTCATGGTTGTGGAAGTTGCTGATTACCCTTATATTGTCCTTTCTGCCGCTTATCTGTAATGTTGGTTCCACTATATCCTGAGAAACCGCAACAACGTTATCGCAGACATTGTATGCCCATCTCAGCAGGTATTCGTTCTGATTGTTTCTTGTTTCGATTTCCTGTACCATATCGTTGTGGACGAATATGGTTTTTCTTGCGTCAAACTGCGTCAGCATTATGACTATGTTGTTTTCATATCCGTTGAAGTGGATAACATGGTCAAACTTTATGTCGTAAAAATGGCGCTTTATTTCCAGTGAATAGGTTTCGCCCAGAATACGCTTGTTTTTTTCTGTCTCTCTGCCCTTTCTTGCAAGGGAATTGTATGCCCTGGCAGTTCTGAAGTCAAAGAATACCTCGCTGCTTATCGGTATAACGCCCACATCTTCTGGTATTACGCTTGTCCTTGACGGGTCTGCACGAAGATTGCGTTCACGGAATGAAATATAGTAGTTATATCTGCTGGTGTCAATATTGTCCAGTACCGAAAGCATGGCGGTGGTGATACCGTTTTTGTTAAGGTCACCTGCATATACCAGAACATTTTTCTTTCCGTTAGGTACAAGCCTTTCTTCGCTTGTGACCTTTTTGTCCTGAAATACTCTCTGGCAGATTTTCTTTGCGGCGTCCGGATTGTCATAGGTGCAGTAAAGCTTTCTGAACTCAGTATCATCATAATCCTTCGGCGCATTAATAGCCTCGATAAGACTGTCAATGGTATCCGCCTGGGGGAACGGGAATGTATCAAGTGATACATATACGCCTCTGTCACGGAAATACTCTTCCTTGTCATAGGTATAAAGCACTATTTTCCTGCCCGAATTTGCAAAGTCATAGAACACGCTGGAATAGTCTGTTATCAGCGTATCAGCCATATTCAGTATCTCGTAGTATTCATAGCCTGACGGAAAAGCTTTGATATGCTTGTATTTATCATCAGCAAATTCCAGCTTCATAAGAGGGTGGTATTTTACGTACAAAAGCTGATTGTCTTTGAGCCTTTCGTCCATCTGTTCAAGGAACTGTTCTGTTTCATGTAAAACACGCTCAACATCAAAGCTGTTTACCTTACCCCTCCATGTCGGCATATAAACGCTGATGTCCTTGTCGTCAACCCCGAACTGTTTCCTCAGTTCCTCACGCCTTTTGTCGTTGAAAAACACAGAGTTTCTGGGATATCCCTCATTGAGGATAGTCGCCTTTGAAAGATTCTGCAGCATATATGCGCTTACCATTTTCTCTTTCATATACTCGTTAGGGAAAACAAGGTAGTCGGCAAATATCAGATTTCTCATAACATTGCCCATGTTATATACTTCATCTTTTACATCACGGCCCATATTTTTCAGCGGTGTGCCATGCCAGGTGTTTAAGATTATCTGACCTTCCTTTTTTATAAATCTTCTTGGGAAGGAGGTATCATTCACCAGATATTTTGCTTTTGAAAGATACTTGTAATATGTCAGTGATTCAGACCTGAGAAATCTGACTCTTTTTATCCCGTATCTGGCAAGGGTGCTTTTTATATGCTCTGCCATAAATGGTTTTGCAGCAACGCAAAGTTTCAAATGGCTGTATTCCGGATTTTCTGAAAGTTCTTTTGCAATATACAGAATATTTCCTGCCATATCAGAACCGCTTCGGGATTCAAGGAAAACCAGATTCTTATTTAATTTTGATTTCTGATGTATTCCGTAATATACACTGAACCATATTCGTGATTTGAGTTTAGTGATAAGCTGTTTCACTGGATTCTTTTTTGCCATTTGCTGATTCCTCCGAAATTATAAATCAAAACCCTCTTTTTTACAGTCAATACCCCATAGACGGGTATTATAGTGAAAGCAAAAAACAATTTTGCTTTCACTATAATTATTTATTTTATTGCCTTGCACATCTGCTTACTTCGTAAGCTCCGTGCATATCGGCTAATAGTAAACGAAAAAAATATTTTTCGTTTACTATATATCATTTAAGGTCATTCTTTATCTGTGTTGTGGAAATTTCCGGTGTTCTCGGAAGATAGACAACCTCGCAGTACTCTTTAAGGAAGTCAAATTTACCTGTCCAGTCATCACCCATTACAAAAGTATCTACCCTGAATTCCTTTACATCGCTTATTTTCTGTTCCCAGTTTTCCTCCGGAATTACAAGGTCAACATATCTTACCGCCTCAAGCAGACGCTTTCTCTGCTCATAGGTGAAATAGCATTTTTTCTGCTTTGAGTTCCAGTTGAATTCATCTGTTGAAAGTGCTACAATAAGATAGTCTCCCAGTGCCTTGGCACGCTGGAGAAGATTTATGTGACCGTAATGGAGCAGGTCGAAAGTTCCGTAAGTAATAATTTTTTTCATGTTCCGTACCTCAATTTATTATTTTATTGCTCCACCAATTAAACCCTGCCAAATTGGTTGGAGCAATAATTTATTTAAAGTGCCTCGCACATTCGCTCACTTTCGTTCGCTGCGTGCGTATCGGCAAATAGACTTCGGCAAGGTTTTCTTGCCTCGTCTATTAAATACAGGTTAAAATTAAGTTAATTAACCGTATAGGCATAGCTTTACATTATAAATTTCAGTATAACTCAAATTGCTGATTTTGTCAAGAAAAATTGCATTTCTCCAAAAAAATCTCATATAGCAACATTACTTATTGATTTTTCTCTGAAAATATTATATACTTATAAGGGCAATTTATAGTAAACGAAAAATTTATTTTTAGTTTACTATCAGCCGATACGCACGGAGCGAACGAAGTAAGCGTATGTGCGAGGCAATAAAAATAAATAAACATAGTGAACGTAAAATCTTTTTGCGTTTACTATAATAACAGAAAGACTTTTAAAAGGAGAGATTCAGTTGAGATTTACAAAAATGCACGGCATAGGAAACGATTATATCTATGTCAACTGCTTTGAAGAAAAGGTTGAGAATCCTGAAAAGGTTTCAATTTATGTCAGCGACCGTCATAAGGGAATAGGCTCGGACGGACTGGTACTCATCATGCCGTCGGACAAGGCTGATTTCAGAATGAGGATATTCAATGCGGACGGTTCTGAGGCTATGATGTGCGGAAACGCAACAAGATGTATTGGAAAATATGTCTATGACAAGGGTCTTACCCAGAAAACGGAAATAACCCTCGAAACAAATTCCGGCATCAAGCACCTTAAACTGTTTCCGGAAAACGGAAAGGTTGAATACGTTGAAGTTGATATGGGAAAAGCAATCCTTGTACCAAAGGATATCCCTGTAAATTCTGACAAGGAAAGATTCATTTCCGAACCAGTTGAGGTTGACGGAAAGGAATATAAAATCACCTGCGTTTCAATGGGAAATCCTCATGCTATTGTTTATCTTGACGGTATAAATGACCTTGACCTTGAAAAAATCGGTCCTTCCTTTGAAAATCATGTCCTCTTTCCGGACAGAATAAACACAGAGTTTATAGAAGTAAAAGACAGTACAAATCTCAATATGAGAGTATGGGAAAGAGGAAGCGGCGAGACTTTTGCCTGCGGTACTGGTGCCTGTGCGTCGGTTGTTTCCTCTGTTCTCAACGGTTTCTGCAAAAATGACGAGGAAGTTACCGTTCATTTAAGAGGCGGTGACCTGAGAATAACCTACTGTTCTGACGGTACAGTCATCATGAAAGGCCCTGCAGCGCTGATATGCGACGGCGATGTTGATGTAAGCCATATTATAGAAAACTAAAAATATTTTTTTAGTTTACTATTAGCCGATATGCACGGAGCTTACGAAGTAAGCGGATGTGCAAGGCAATAAAATAAATCATTATAGTGAAAGCAAAATTATTTTTGCGTTCACTATAAATAAAGGAGTATATATAAATGACAAAAGTAAATAAGAATTTTGAAAATCTTGTTCCGAGTTACCTTTTTGCTGAAATCGCAAAGAGAGTAAACGACTTTGCAAAGGCAAATCCTGACAAAAAGGTTATAAGACTGGGTATCGGTGACGTTACACTTCCTCTTGCACCGGTTGTTGTTGAGGCAATGAAAAAAGGCTGCGACGAACTGGGAGTGAAGGAAACCTTCAAGGGCTATCCTGACTATGAGGGATATGGATTCCTGAGAGAGGCAATTTCCGGATATTACAAGAGCTTTGGCGCTGAAGTTTCTGCTGATGAAATTCTGGTCAACGACGGTGCAAAGAGTGACGCCGGAAACATCGGTGACATTTTCTCCGAGGATAACGTAGTTCTGGTTACAGACCCTGTTTACCCGGTTTACGTTGACTCTAATATTATGGCTGGAAGAAAGATTCTTTATGCTGACGGTACAGAGGAAAACGGATTCTGTGCAATGCCTGACAGTTCAGTAAAGGCTGACATTATCTACCTCTGCTCACCTAACAATCCGACCGGTGCGTGCTACACAAAGGAACAGCTTAAAGCGTGGGTTGACTACGCAAATGCAAACAACGCACTTATCATCTACGACGCTGCATACGAGGCATTTATCACTGAGGACAATATCCCCAGAAGTATCATGCAGATAGAGGGTGCAAAAACCTGCGCAATTGAAATGTGCTCACTTTCAAAGACTGCCGGATTTACTGGTACAAGATGCGGCTACACAGTAATTCCGAAGGAGCTGGAGCTGGACGGTACTAACATTTACAAGCTGTGGTACAGAAGACTTTCCACAAAGTTCAACGGTGTATCATATCCTGTTCAGTGCGCTGCTGCTGCCGTATTCACAGAAGAAGGACAGAAGCAGATTAAGGAAAACATTGCATATTATCAGGAAAACGCAAAGATAATCGCAAAGACAATGGACGAGCTTGGAATCAAGTACACAGGCGGTGTAAACTCACCATATATCTGGCTGAAGTGTCCTGACAATATGGGCAGCTGGGAATTTTTCGACTACCTCCTCAACAACATTTACGTTGTGGGTACTCCGGGTGAGGGATTCGGCAAGAACGGTGCAGGCTGGTTCAGACTGACTTCATTCGGCGACAGAGAAAACACAATCGAGGCTATGGAAAGACTCAAAGGTCTTATGAAAAAATAATTGATTTTTTGCGGCGGCGTTGTACGGAAGTACTGTGTCGCCGTATTTCTATCTTTTGCCTTTACATATATTTTTGATTTTATCCTAAAATAAAATCTGTAAAGGAGAGATGGATAATGAATAATAAAAAAATAAAACGTCCGGTCACAGCCTCTTATGAGGACATAATGTTCAATGAGGCTGGCAGTGCAAACGACTGCACCGGTCTTATCCCGGCGGCAGTGAAAAACGACGGCGAATATGAGTCCTATGAGGATATTATGGACTTTGACCTCCCGGAAATGTACAAGAAATAATTTGAATAAACACCAGAGTATTCCGGCTCTGGTGTCTTTTATTTCCTTGACATTCTTTTCCGGCTGGAGTATAATATCTGTGTAAAAGAAATTATAATGGAGGAAAAAATGAAGAAGATATTTTCAGCTTTTGCAGCAGCGGTCATGACAGTTTCTGCGGTTACAGCAAATGCCTCTGAACTGTTTGCGTCTTATATTTACAATGACGAGCCGGTTCAGACTAAAAGCTATTACTGTGTTGTGGGAATGGAGGACGACCCTCTTGCAAAATACGACTACGCACAGCAAAACGGTGTAGACGAGTTTATCTTCACCGAAGAGGGAAAAGCGGTTTATGAAGACCTGATGTCTGACCACATTGCTGCCTGCCAGACTATGAGTGACAGTTTTGGACGAGAGGTTCAGAAGATTTATGACTATACTTCTGTGTATAACGGAATGTCAGTTATTCTCACAGAAACAGAATACACGGAAATCTATCTTAACAAGAAAGACTACGGAATCAAGGGAATTTACCTTTCAGACATTGTCACTGATGAAACGGAAATTGCACAGCGCAGTGCTGAGTCAGGCTCATACAGTGAACTTACTGATAAAATCCTTGAACAAACCGGCGTAAGCAAGGTAAGTCAGAAAGGCGATTCAACTGTAATTGCGATTATAGACGATTCCTTTGACACTGAACATGAGTATCTCAGCACAATGCCGGAGGGAGTAACAGGTGCATTAAGCGAGGATTACATAGACACTGTTTCGCCGTTTCTTTCATCAACAAGCGGTGGCGGCAGCGGTTATTATCTGAATGAAAAGATACCTTACAGATTTGACTACACAAATCACACCACCAATACCAACGATGACCCCACAGAAAGCCACGGAACTCATGTTGCCGGAATTGCAGCCGGAAACGGTGCGGCTGAAACTGATGCAAATTACGACGCAAAGGGTGTTGCTCCGGACGCACAGCTTGTTCTGATGTCAAGCAACCTTACAAACCAGGATTTGATGGCGGCTTATAACGACTGCGCTTTGCTGGGTGTTGATACCATAAACGCAAGCTACGGTGCTGCTTACATTCCGGACAAAGATGCACCATACGAGTCAGAGACGATCTCAAACCTTTCAGCGACCGGAACAATTTTCTGCGCTGCTGCCGGAAATGACGGAAAAATATCATACTCCGGAGCAGATTCACTCTTAAATACCGACTATGCCAGCGGTGGTTATCCGGACGGAATATCATCGGTATTCAGCGTTGGCTCTGCGGAAAATCTCACTTATGAGGCAAATATTATTACAGTAGGCGGAAAAAATTATCAGCTCAGTCCGGGAACTGCAAATATTGCATCATATCTGGGTGATACTGAAAAGGAATTTGTGGCAGTACCCGGATTAGGATACCCTGAGGACTTTGAGGGCTTGAATCTCAAAGGCAAGGTGGCTCTTGTTTCAAGAGGTGAACTAACATTTGATGAAAAGGCACAGAATGCCAAGGACTGCGGTGCAGTAGGAATAATCATTTATAATAATGTGGCTGGTGAATCAATTTTCTCTCCAGGCTGTTCTGTTCTTCCGTCAGGACTTATAAGC
This sequence comes from uncultured Ruminococcus sp., assembly GCA_945876155.1. Classification (GTDB taxonomy): domain Bacteria; phylum Bacillota; class Clostridia; order Oscillospirales; family Ruminococcaceae; genus Porcipelethomonas. The sequence continues at coordinate 15,409 of CAMCMW010000002.1, forward strand.
TATGAAAGCGGTCTGGAGATAATAGAGTCCGGAGAAAAAATGGTAACTATTAATTCCGAATCCGTATTTGTTTCATCTGTGAATGATAAAATGAGCGATTTTTCGTCATGGGGTTACACAGAAGAACTTCTGCTCAAGCCTGATATCACAGCTTACGGCGGAAACATCATTTCTTCCCTGCCAGGTAACACATACGGTCCGATGTCGGGAACATCAATGGCGTCTCCTCAGATGACAGGTATTACAGCACTCCTGAAGGAATATCTGAAACAGAATACTGAAAAATACGGTATTGCCAATGAGTCTGATTACCCTGAAATGATGGCAAAGCTGCTTATGTCAACTGCAACTCCGGTTTACAGCTCTGATGGTCTGGAAACTGCCTCTCCGAGAGTTCAGGGAAACGGTCTGGTAAATGTTGAAAGTGCGATAAATACACCTGCTTATATTTATACAGACAGTGAAAAGGATTGTTACCGTCCGAAACTTTCTTTGGGTGACAATCTGGAGGAAAAAATCGGTTCACTGGAATTCAGCAGTGAGAAGTTTTATTTCCACATAAAAAATATTTCTGACAAGGCTCAGACATATACTCTTTCAGCTGACCTTTTCTGTGACAGCAGTGAAGACGACGAGCTTGCGTGGAATGTTAAGAAAATGACCGAAAGCAAGGTGCTGTTCAAATCGGGTATGACTGATATCAAGGAAATAACTGTAGCACCGGGTGAAGATGTCACTATAATTCTTGACATTGATTTAAGCGCAGAAGACCAGCAGTATATTGAAGAGACATTTGAAAACGGTACATTTATCGAAGGCTATGTTTACTTAAAGAGTGATTCTGCACCGAATCTGACACTTCCTTTTATGGGATATTACGGTTCATGGTCAGATTCAGACATTTTTGAACCTTTTGTATACAACAGTTCAAAAAATGCGTCATATTCTCCGTCAATCATGCTGGACAAAAACGGAAATGCCACAGGTGTCAACACCATTGCTGCTGCCTTGTTCGGAGAGCAGATAATCGGAATGCCCGTTTACTCACCAAACGGTGATAATGTACTTGATGATATCAGTCTTTCACTGGGATTCAAGAGAAGATGCTATAATGTAACAGCTGAAATATACAAAGGCGGAAAAAAGGTCTACACTGAACTGATGACCTATGACTCCGCAAGCTGGATTCCAAGCGATTTAGGTCCTTCAAACTTTGATTACCCGCTGAACTGGGATTTTGAAGGCGCTGTTGACGGTGAATTATACGAATTGAGACTTACAGCTGAAACACCGGACATCGGTAACGGATTCAGGAGAGAGATTCTCAGTCAGGAATTCAGAATTGATTCGACTGCTCCGGAAGTTAAGGAATGCAGAAAGATTTTTATCAACGGTGAGGAATGCGTTCAGCTCACTGTAACAGATAATCTTGCAGTTCAGGGTGCGGTTCTGCTTGACGAGTACACCGAAGACGTACCGATGGTTATTGACAGCGGATATTGTCAGACAACAACTGAAAAAGAATATTCTGTAACACTTCAGGCCCCGGAAGATTCTGATACATACAGCGCAGAAGTATACGATATGGCTGGAAACTGCACTTCAGTTGACATGAGTAAGATTTCTGATACATATTATCTCAGCTACGATGAGAATATGTTCTTCTCAACAAATGAAAAAACATTTAAGAACAAGATTAGTCTTACTGACGCAAAGGGAAATGACGTGACTTTCGGCGTATCTGTAACTCCTGAAAAGGCGTATAAGGAAAAATACGGTGTTATCTCAGTTATCATGAACTCAGCTGAAATAGCACAGATTCCGGTAACTGTCGGACTTGCAGGCGACGCTGATTTAAATGATACTACCAACCTCTATGACGCTGTTAAGGTAGCAAAGTATATTCTCTGGCAGAATGATCCAAACGGTTCGTTAAAGAATGAATTCAAGGATTATGAAGGCTCGTTCGCCGCTTATCTTGCCGATTTCGATTTGAACGGTACAATAAACCTTTATGATGCAATAGGAATTGCAAAACTGCTTTTACCTGCTTCTAAATAAAAAATACTAAATGAAAATCCTGCAAGCCTTGTGTGCCTGCAGGATTTGTTTTATGCGTAACTACAGCGGCGGAGAAGACGATTTTTAGCCGCCTCGTGGTGAAATTCCTCCTGGATATCCGAATCAAGATACTCCTCTGCATTGACGTGGGAGAACATTTCGTCAGGCGTAATGCAGTAAAGCGTACACAGCAGCATCCACTGTTTCAGATTCGGCTCGGATTCTCCGCTTTCCCACTGCAAAACCTGTTCAGGCTGACAGTCCAGAAAACGGGCAATTTTTTCCGCTGAATATTCAGCGCCTTCTCTTAATGCTTTGAGTTTTTTTCCTGTGATATCCTCTTTCATAACTTTTCTCCTTTCAGAATAAGTAACCAAATTACTAATTTAGTTAGCAATCATTTATGAAATAATCCTGCAAAATGAATTTGCAGGTAAAATTTTATCTTTCAGAGAGAATGCCCATAAGCTTTTTCTGAATACGAACATACTCCTTTGCGTCCTGTTCTCCCAGTTACTCCAGAATCTTCACCATATACATTACAACTTCCTGATGATGTTTCTCCAGAAGGGAAATTCCTTTTTCGTCCAGTCTGACAATAATCTGCCGATTGTCCTTCTCATCGGGAATACGCATGATAAGACCGTCCTGTTCCAGATGATTCAGAATAACCGCAGTCCTTGCGGTACTCACCATCATTTCGTCGCTCAGGTCTTTGGGGTGCGCATGATTATCGTGGTTTTTCAGATAGTTCAATACAAATATTTCGCCCTTCATAACCTTTGACAATTTCCGGTCAAAGCGTATCTGCGGACGGCTGCCACGCATATTGACAAGCTCTTCGGCAAGCGTTTCATAGTCCATAAAGCCATCTCCTAATAAAAATAGCTATCTTAGTTAGCAATATCAGTATAACTCAAAATCCACCGTATGTCAATGGCTGTACCCACAATTTGTAACAATGCACAAAACAGCAGGTTTATTCCGTATTCTTTTTGATTTGCGGGATTCAATGGGGAAAATGTTATATAAAATGCACACCAAATACATAGGAATAGTCTGATAATTTGTGAAATGGGTAAAATTATCTTCTGGCTATTGACAAAACGGGTTTTGGGGTGTATAATGCTAAATATACAAAACATATCAATTAAGTATGATAAGTATGAAAACTATGATTTAAAGATAAGGAGGCTGGTGATAATGAAAATATTGGTTTTTGTCGCAGCCGGTGGACTGACACGATGTTGAATCTCTTTTGACTGCTGATACAAAATAAAAACAAAATCACTTATTAAGACAGAAAGAGGTAATGACATATGAATAAGAAGAAAATAACAGGAATTATACTTGCAGCGGCACTTGCATTTACAGGTCTTACAGGCTGCGGAAGTAAAGACAGCAGCGCAAAGGATGGCAAGGTGACAATCACCAACGTTTCATACGACCCAACAAGAGAGCTTTACAGCGCCTACAACGAGATTTTCGCTAAGCACTGGAAAGAGAAATCCGGTCAGGACGTTGAGATTACACAGTCCCACGGCGGTTCGGGCAAACAGGCTCTTGAAGTTGCAAACGGTCTTGAGGCAGACGTTGTTACACTGGCGCTTGAGTATGACGTTAAGGCAGTGCAGGACGCAGGACTTATTGAGGAAGGCTGGGTAAGCGAGTTTGACAAGGACAGCTCACCTTACACATCAACAATCGTTTTCCTTGTAAGAAAAGGAAATCCTAAGAACATTCAGGACTGGGACGACCTTGTTAAAGACGGCGTTGGCGTTATCACACCAAATCCTAAGACATCAGGCGGTGCAAGATGGAATTACTTAGCCGCATGGGCATACGCAGATAATCTTTACAACGGTGATGAGGCACAGGTAA
>CAMCMW010000003.1 GCA_945876155.1 uncultured Ruminococcus sp.
CTAAAATTAATTAATCTTATTCCTCAAATATATTCTCCCACAGATTATCATCAGATTTGTCACAAAAATCACGATAAATGTACCAAGGGGACTTATTCAGAAGAGGTGTATAGAAATGGCAGTAACACGGCTGACGCTTAATGTCCTGCTTTCTTTGATTATTCAGTCTAAAATCACAGGAAAAGGGCTGACAGGAAACGGAAAACTATTAGTAAAACTGATTAAAATAATCGAAAACGGAGAGGGTACAGAAAAATCAAAGGAATGGAATATTCTCAAAAAATTCAATGATGAGGAAAACAAGCCGGAGGCATATCATAAAATCGACAAACTTATCGGCAGATTTCTGCCTAACGGTAAAAATTTTCCCTATGAAAAATTTAATTTCAGCCGATTTGAAAGCAGTATCGGCAGTCTGAAAAACTATGGCTTTTATCTTATTCAGATGAAAAAATTCTGCAATGAGGTGCTTGACAAATCAAGGTATGAACAGCTTGTATACACTTTGCTTGAAATTGTCAGACAGGATAACAGCATTGCAAATGTTTTGTATGACAGTAATTTTATTCCAAAAGAACGTCTTTTCGGAAGCTTTGCTCACCCGAAAAAAATATGTATTGAGGCACTTTTGCTGGGACTTTTTTATCATGTATTCCGCTTTCCGGCGGAGTTTGAAAACTGTCAGCTGCTCCCCTTGCCGGACAGGCTTAAATTCAGCGTTATTCGCATTGAGGACAACACAATACCCGACAGAGAATATTCATTTTTAAAGACTGTCCTTGACACTGAAATGCCGGTAAAGCTTGAAACTTCTCTGAGGGATAACGCAAGACGACCGGAACACGCTATATTTCAAAGTACTCATTATCCCATTGAATTTCGTTGTGAAGGCAAAAAAATATCCGCCCTCCCATCTGGCAAAAACATTTTTCTTTACGGTCAGGGCGGTATCGGAAAGACAACTTTTATGCGTAATATTGCAGGAAATCCGGACAATGAAACGGTGTATTTTTACATTCCGCTGAATCAGTACAAGTACGAGATACACGAAAAATTCATGCCGGAAAGCTGTAATATTCTCGTGAATATTCTGCTGAAATATCACTACCAGTATGAATATCAGACCTACGAATCCGCCGCTGCCTGTGAGGGTGAGGAAACATTTTTAAAGCTGTTGACAAAGCTTTTACAGCTTTTGAGAGTAAACAATATTGACTTTACTCCGCAATATACCTTACTGCTTGACGGCTTAAACGAGATGCCGTCAGCCTTGCAGGAAAGCCTTATAAATGAGCTTGAAAGGATATGTGCAGACTGGAAAAACGTACGGTTTATCGTAAGCGGGAGAACTGTTCCGCAGTATGATTTATTCAGAAAGTTTCAGACTGTCGAAGTGTTGGGAATACCGGAAAATACTCGTAACAACGCTTTGTCTGAAATTCCGGATTATGATACAATTATACAGAACAGTCGCCTTACAGAACTTTTTAAATCTCCCCTGTTTCTGAATATTTATCTGCAAAGCCGGCAAAATAATAGTTTTGAAAGTGAGCTTAATACCCGTGGAGAAATTCTTGATTACTACGTCAAGAACTACGAAGCAAGTTTTTCCGGACTGTCTGATATTGACAGAAATGCTGTCGGATTCATTCTGCGTTATGCACTGCCATTTGCGGCAAAAACAATGCTTGACCGCCACGGTTTTGAAATTGAAAGAGCCGATTTGTCAGAGGCTGTGGACAAGGCGTATGACACATTTGTCACGGACGAACGTGTTTATCAGAATTACATTGCACCGCAGAAATACCGCAAGGCTGAGCTGTCTGAAATCCGTGAAAAGACCGATTTTACTGAATTTATCATAGACAATATCTGTTTTCTTACAACTGATAATTCTGTTCCTCAGAAACTGCGTTTTACTCACCAGTATTTCCGTGACTACTTTGCGGCAAGGCACATTTTGAATCTTATCGAGGTTTTTGAACTCTCATACAAAAACAGTTACGCAGACGAACAGGAAAAAGCGTTTAACAGGTATGATTTGGGATTTGTGTGGTTTGATGATGAGGAAGACGAGATTTACCAGCTTATCGGTGAGATTGCCGGCGATTATCAGAACGAAGATTACGGCGGTATCACGACAGTCCTTGACAGACTCCTTGATATGTCACGCAGATTTGACACTTTCCGCCTGACAGAAAATGTTATCAGAGCCATGAGCGTTGTGCGGAATGGTGTTATCTGCAACGTTGATTTCAGCGGTACTTCCCTGCCCTTTGAGATTCCGGCTGACATAAAATTTGTTGACTGTGATTTCAGCGGGTGCAAGGTGTTTTTGCTGGAAGCTTGTGAAAAATATCCGGAATATACCGACTGTTTTAAGGAATGTGATTTCAGAAATGCGGTGTTTCTGATTGAGGAGTACAGGGAAATTTTAAGGGATATGGGTGCAATTATATAAAGAAGGTGAACGTATGACAGAAAAAGACGCAATGGCACTGACACAGGAAACACTTCTGAACTCTGAAAAGCCGTCTGTATTTTTTGAAGAACTGAGGCGAAACAATCAGCTTGATGAATGGTTTCCGGAACTGGGTGCGCTTATAGGAGTGCCGCAGAACAAGGAGCATCACAAAGAGGGTGATGTCTGGACTCACACCATGATGGTTCTTGACGAGGCGGCTAAGAAAAGAGAGATTGTCAAAAATCCGCTGGGATTTATGTTATCGGCACTGTGCCACGATTTCGGCAAAGCAGTTTGCACCGAAGAAATTAACGGCGTTATTCATGCTTACAGGCATGAATCGGAAGGTTTGCCGCTTGTTCAGACATTTCTTAAAAGACTGGGAGCAGAAACAAGTCTGATAAAATATGTTCTGAACATGGTGGAACTTCATATGCAGCCGAACATCAAGGCTGCTGCAAAGTCAAAGCTGAAGTCAACCAACAAGCTTTTTGATTCTGCCGCTGAGCCCTTTGACCTGATACAGCTTGGAATCTGCGACGGTCTCGGGAAAATTCCTCAAAGAAACGATACAGAAGATTTTCTTATGGAGAGATACAAGCTGTTCATGGAGATAATGGCAAGACCGTATGTTACTGAATCCGACCTTACTGCCGCAGGACTCAAACCGGGCAGTCAGCTTTCGGAAGTACTCGCCTATTCCCACAAAATGCGTCTTGCCGGATGTGACAAAGAAAATTCTCTCAGGCAAAGTCTGGCGTATGCAAGAAAAGTCCTGAAGATTGATGGGGTGAACTATGAAACTTGAAAATATAAAAATGCTTTTAAATGAAAAGGAATACGACTTTTTGCGGACTGATGAACATTTAGGGAAAAATATAATACTCATCGGTCTGGGCGGTTCTCACGCCTATGGAACTGACACCGACACATCTGACGTAGATATAAGAGGCTGTGCGCTCAACAGTAAGCGTGAGATATTGTGCGGTGAAAACTTTGAGCAGGTAACGGACGCTGCTACTGATACAACGATTTACTCATTCAAAAAGCTGATTTCCCTGCTGACCGACTGCAATCCCAATACCATAGAAATTTTAGGTCTTAAACCGGAACATTACCTGTATTTATCCGACATTGGCAGAGAGTTGCTGAACAACCGTAAAATGTTTCTGTCCAAAAAAGCTGTAAATACATTCAGCGGGTACGCTACAGCGCAGTTCAGGCGGCTTGACAACAAATCCGCAAGGCTTGCTGACCAGTCTGTACTTGAAAAACATATCCTTGCAAGTATTGAAAACGCCGCTGAAAGTTTCCGGGAAATGTATTTTCAGTACCCGGAAGACGCTATAAAGCTTTACATTGATGACGCCATAAACCACGAACTTGACAAGGAAATATTCATGGACATTACCCTTAAACACTATCCCCTGCGTGACTACAAGGAGATGTGGAACAAAATGGCTGAAATAGTCAAAGATTACGGAAAAATGGGTAAAAGGAATCAGAACGCTGTCAGTCACAACAAGCTTGGAAAGCACATGATGCACCTTGTAAGGCTATATATGATGTGCATTGATATTCTGGAAAAGGAAGAGATTATAACTTACCGTGAATCAGAACATCAGCTGCTTATGGACATAAGAAACGGTAAGTTCCTCGACGAAAACAGGCAGCCTACTGAGGATTTCTTTGAACTGGTTGAAAGCTACAAGTCCAGACTGGAATATGCAAAAAATAACACCAGTCTGCCGGAGCTGCCCGACTATGACAGGATAAGGGAGTTTGTAATGGCGGTTAATGAGAAGGCTGTTTTGGGAGATTTTGCACAATGAACGGATAAAATATATTAGCATAAATACCATTGACAGCAAGCTGAAATCTGTTTATAATAAATTTCTAAAAAAGTACTTGACTCTCCCCTTAGGGTATGCTCTAAAATAGAAAATGTGGAAAGGAGATGACATCATATGCTGAAAATCGGTGAGTTTTCGAAGCTGTCACACCTTACGGTGAAAGCACTGCGGTTTTATGAAAAAAAGGGACTTCTTATCCCCAAAACGGTCGATGAATGGACAGGGTACCGCTTTTATGAAACCCGACAGCTTGAGGATGCAGCAAAGATAAAGGCATACAGACAGCTTGATTTATCAATTGATGAAATTAAAGCTGTTATGGACGGTGGGGACATTAAAGCTGTCTTTGCGAAAAAAGCCCGGGATTTACAGTCGCAAAGGGAAGAAATTGATGTTCGTCTTTCCATAATAAAAACTATTCTGGAGGATGAAAGTATGAAGTATCAGGTAACAGTAAAGGAAATTCCATCAGCAATCGTTTATTATGCGGAAACAACTCTGGAAAAATATTCGGACGCAATGGAGTTTATCCCTAAGTGCGGAGAAGAGTGCAGAAAGCTTAACCCGAATCTTAAATGTACAAATCCGCCTTACGAATTCTGCGAATACCTTGACGGTGAATACAAGGAAACCAATATCCGTATCCGTCACAGCGAAGCCGTAGAAAAAACCGGCAAGGAAAGTGAGCTGATAAAATTCCGTGAAATTCCTGCGGCAAAGGTTTTAAGCATTCTACATAAGGGTGCTTACGAACAAATCGGTGAGGCTTACGCTTTTATTATGAAATACGCCGATGACAACGGATATAAGGTCGCAGGTCTTGCAAGAGAATGTTACATCGACGGAATCTGGAACAAGCAGTCTGTTGAGGACTGGCTGACTGAAATTCAGCTGCCTGTCGAATAAAACAGCATACTACTACAACAAGCTCCCCTGATTATTTTCAGAGGAGCTTTTTCAATGTTGACTGTAAATCCATTTAATGCTATAATTATTTTGCAATAAAATATGAAAGAAGATTTACGATGAATAAAAGCAAAATTATTTTTTTATCCGGTCCTCTTGCATTGATATGCTACCTGATGCATGATATTCTGGGAAGTATAAATTATAAAGGATATGACCCGTTAACTCAGGCAGTAAGTGACCTTACTGCTGAAAATGCACCTTCTTTATGGATAGCTCGTCCGTTATCAGCTTTATACGGACTATTCAGCATAATCTGTATTGCTGCTGCATGTGTATTTTTCCGAAAAAAGATAAATGCGGTTCAATACAGCGGATTGTTAGTGTATGCTTTAATGAACATTATTTCTGCTGTCGGATACAGCTTGTTTCCTCTGACTGAATCAGGTTCGCCCGACGGATTTCAGAATAAAATGCACATTATAGTAACAATAGCAGTTGTTGCATCATCTGTCATTTCCCTGTTGCTTATTATTATCGGAAATTTTTTCAGGAAATCTGATAAAGCTCTGGGTATTGCAGCTGTGATTGCATTTTTGTTTATGGCAGGCGGAGCAATAGGTACAAACATTGCCCCGGAATCAATATTTGGCATAGTCGAAAGATTGTCTACATATGCTGCGGTTGGGTTTACTGCTTTTATCGGTATAAAGTGTTTATTGAAACCTCGTGAAACTTAATATTATAAAAAGAATGAGCCCTCGCTGAGGGGTCTTGTTCATTTATTTTACCAGACGGTACTTCTGGTTCTTGCTGTTGGGTTTATCAGGTATTGTTCTTTCAACAAGTCCGCTTTCAAGTGCCGGTGAAAGATAATTCTTACGGAATGTAGGGCGGTGAGACAGTCCAAGCTTCTTCATTATGTCTGCGGCAGACATTTCTTCATCACCGAGTACTGCAATCAGACGGTTTACAGATTTATCTTGGTCGGTATCATGGTCGCTTACTTGTCCGGTGGACCGATCAAGATATGACATTTCCTTTAAGGTATCATAAATAATCTCCAGCATAAGTTCAACGAAAACTGCACTGTCTGTGTTCTTGTCGGCTTTTCCCAACGCATCATAGTACTCCTTTTGCCTGGACTGTATAAGTTCTTCAACAGGGGGCCAGAAAAACAAATCTTTCCATTGTCCTAACAGCAGACTATGCCACATTCTGCCCATGCGTCCGTTTCCGTCTGCAAAAGGACGTCTGAAAAAAGCTCTATGAACAGATTCTCAGCAGCACTTCCGCTGGGAGTTACAAGATGTTCACTCATTGCTTTCCTCCACTTCATTTTCAATTATCTCAGGTATCCTGTCACGGACAAGTTTGTTGTGAATCTTCAAAATTTTCTCACCCCATTGTTATTGAATTTATCAGTACTCCTCATAATATCTCACTCCATTTACGAAAAATAGCTATGCGCAATTTCATCAAGCTGCTTTGCTATTACTGAAAATTCCTGATTAAGGTCAAGTGTTTTGGCTCCTATGCTATTACCGCCTATTACAAATGGCTTTCCATCGGGAAAAACTTCCTCCTCAGTTCTGGCATAGAGCAGCAGACCTGAAACATTTCCGGTATTCTCAGTATCCATATTTCTGACATAGGCAAATATCTGATACAAATGAGCAGACCTGAGCGTTGACTTATCGAAATTCTGTATCATTGCTTTGCCATAATACTTCGCATCTATAATAAGCTTTTTACCGTCCTTGTGCAAAGTGATATCTGTCCTCATGTCAGGCAGAAACTGTATCATTGCATTATCTGGTTCTTCTGTCAAATTCCATTTTATGTGCTGGGCTGACGGATTAAGCTCTGCATGATGCTGTCTGTAATATTCAAGGATAAACCGTTCATACAACCGTTCCATGTGTTCATCTGAAAAGGCAAGAAGTTTATATTCGCCATTTTCGGTAGTCTGGAGCATACCATTCAGTATGAAATAACATATATTCAGCAAAAGTTCATAATTACGATTGTTACGCTGATAAATAAGTTTGTTCCATGCAATATAGTTAGGCTGTATCAGTTTCACATTACCAAAAAAGACAAGTAGTTTCTTTAGTGACTGTCTGCGTTCTGCGGCAACATCGTCTGCCCGGACAAGTCGATCTATGGTAGTTTTGAGTATCTGATTGTATATGTTGTCCTCCGAAAATTCATCAAACTCACAAGAGAACTGCCTTTTTCTCTGCATTTGAAGAGCCATTGTACCGTTTATATTCAGCTTGCCCCGCATTACAGACAAATCTTCCTTCACCGGAACATATTCACGGTACAAGCCCTGTTTCAGCTGTCTTGAAACGCCCTTCACGAGTATAGCCGCAAAGAGATCATGTATCTTTTCAAACTGCTCGGCAGCAACATTTTCATAATCTCCCTGTTTCAGAATCTGAAACGCATAGGACAGCATATAATAGATATTCTTTATAAAAATGCCCTTATCAGCCGTCATATTCCTCACCTATTAACTGATACAATGCTTTTGTCCAGTCGGCAGTCTTTTTATCATCATCGAACCAGTACTCTTCTATCATCGGGATAATCTCATACTCAATAACATTACACACCCATGCGTCATCAATGACTGAGATATCTTCCGGTGCAAAATAACTGTGACCTATCTCAAAGCCCTTTCCAAGAGAACTGTCATTGCGTATCGCACTGTTCAGTTCCCTTATTTTTGATACCGCCGTATGGTACAGCTTGCAGTCAATTTGTTTCATATAATCGCCGAAGCCGTTATTATCTGCATTTTCAAAAGCAGGTTTCATAGTGTAGAAACTGAAACGTCTGCGGAGAGCGTAATCTATCATTGCAAGACTGCGGTCGGCTGTGTTCATCATACCGATAATATGTAGATTTTCGGGGATATAGAAAGGCTTTCCGCCGTAAACAAGATTTACCCTGTGTTCTTCACCACGCTTGTCCGTTTCGATAAGCATGAGAAGTTCACCAAAGATTTTACTGAGATTTCCACGGTTTATTTCGTCTATGATAAAGAAATACGGTTTGTCGGGATTTTCCTTACAGCGTTCACAGAAATTATAGAACACACCGCTGCGCAGTTCAAAAGAGCCGTCTTCCGCAGGACGATATCCCATAATGAAATCCTCATAGGAGTAATTCTGGTGGAACTGTACCATGCAGATTCTGTTCTCGTTTTTCTCTCCTATTATCGAATATGCAAGGCGTTTTGCAGAAAACGTCTTACCTACACCCGGAGCACCCTGAAGTATGATATTTTTCTTTTTCAGAAGAAGTGAACGAAGTTTGTCGTATTCGGGTTCGGTGATGAATACATCTTTGAGAAAATTGTCTTTGGTGTAATGTTTCAGAAATTCAAAATTTGATGATACTATTTCTTCATTCTTACTATTTGCTATATCTTTTTGGAATTTCATGTAATCTTGTGGCACATCATTAAATACAAAATCACTCAGTGCCTTTGTACGCCAATCATTCTCTTTAGGCAAACTAATCGTGTTCCTGAATGTATAGAAATACCATTCTTTGGGTTGGAATGACATATCCCAATCAACTTCAAGAGTTCTTCCGTCCTTTTGATTAGCAACGACTGTACCAACTATCTTGATATACATAACAGAAATTGTTTCCCCGTGGTTGTCAAAAGGGAGTCCTTTTTTCTTTGTATAAGATGTTTTGATTGCTATTTTATCGCCAACCCTGACGCTATTCACAGTATCAAGAAATTTGTCTGTATGTCCATTCTGCCAAATTCCTTGCGCAACAAAATCCTCGTCTTGATGTGTATTATCAGTATCGCTATATGCGCCTACAAACCAACATCTCGTAATTAAATTGCTTTTTGATGTGTTATTCTTATAAAACCGTGTCAAATAAAACCCAAAGTCAACGGTAATTGTTTTCAATTCAGGGTCGGTATAGCAATTATCAGTGATAGCTTTGTCAAGCATCTGACGTATATCATTATCAGCTTTCAGAATTTCACATATCTCATCATACATCTTAAAGCCTTCAATCACATTCTGAACATAACCGTTTCTGCCTGGAATATATGTATCATCAAGCTCATCAGCAACAGCTTTAAAAAGTTCATATTTATAAATATAATATTTATCAGGATACATTAACCATAAATATGTACTGACAGAATTGGTATTCTGATAATGTTTTTTCCATGTCCCGTTATCATATTTAGCTCTGATTTCTTCTGATGTATTGATAAATGTTTCTATACGTAAGGAAAGGTCCAAATTTTCATCAAACAGATTGACAAACATATTTCGGGTCGCTTCATCATCAGCTTTTGCAAATTCAAGTATCATACCTCTTGGATATGCATAACCGGATGCAAGAAGATTTGAAGTTTTATCTGTTGCTTTCTTAAACATTTCGCCAAAATTTTCCGCATTAATATCCCAGTTATCCTGAAAATGCTTAACTGCCTGCCATTTGTATTTTTCATCTTCCCAGTGAGCTGGAAAATAATTCTTATATTCGTTAATTATTTGAATTGCTTTATCAGAATCAATCATAATATCCTCCGAAACAGTATTTTTTATATTATAGCACATATTTACCGAAAAAACAATTTTTTACCAATGCTTTTATTACTTATATGAAACAGACCGGCATTTCACCGGTCTATTATGTTAATAATAATTACTAAATTTCATTTAAAATTCTTACACATTTTTCGAATCTGCCTCATTCATACAGTCTGAAATAAATATCCGGCAGAATTACAGCAGTTTCCGTTTCATCGTCCTTACCTTTCCATGCACAGATAAATCGTATTTTTGCATCATACAGCGTATATCCGTCAGCGATTATTTTTTTAATTTTTTCATAGCAGGCTGATGAGAACTGAAGAACCGGAATCATTTTTTCACCGCTGCAAATATACAGTCTGTTTGCTTTTGCATAAAGGTGCATACCGCTTTGCATACGCAATATCAGTTGCTTTTTGTCTTTGAAGAAACTGAGGTATACGTCCCTGTGCGACAACTGCATTATCAGTTCAGATGGTTTTGCGTAGGAGTGGAGGTCTGTTTCATCTGCAAACATATCAAAAGCGTCACCGGTGTAGTGAATATGGAGAAGTGACTTTGCTCTTGTAATGCCTACATACAGTTTTCGCTTTGTTTCATCGGTATCAAGAACCGGACTGTTCAGCAGCATGAAAACATTGTCAAATTCTCTGCCTTTTGATTTATGCATTGTGGAAATTGTAATAACACCCTGCTCACTTTTATAAAAATCCTCAATTTTTGATTCGTGCAGAAACATATCAAGGTCTGTACGATATTTTCTTGTATTGGTTTCTGCAAAGGCTGTAAGGATATCCAGTATCAGGGGCAGACATTCACTTTTGCCATACTGCTGTTTCAGTTTCTCAATTGCGTTATCCCACTGCTTATCACTTATAACAGGAGATATTTCAACGCTGTCTGACCGCAGTTTTTTAAGGAAAAAGCGTACCTCTGCGATGTCGAAAATATCAAATCCGTCCATGGACTGTATAAGCTTTGCCGGAATATTTCTCTGTTTCAGAACACCCAGCATCATAAGAGCTTCCCTGTTGGTATTTGTCAGAATACAGGTTGTCCCCTTGACATTTGACGCAGCAATATCATCTGCAACAGCAGTTTCTATATACTTTCCGCTGTGTTTTATCAGCTTTGTTTCTCCGTCAGATTCAGAAACAGCAATAATATCTTCATATTTCATTCTATCAGAGATTTCTTTTACAAACCTATTGGCAAAAGAAACGATACTTTTACAGCTCCTGTAATTGTCGATAAGTGAATACTGCTGTGCATCATGTTCAGTTATAAGTGTTTTAAGATATTTTGAATCTGAACCCCTGAACTGATATATATTCTGGTCGTCATCACCCACAGCAATAACTCTCATATCGTCATTGCGTTCCATAAGTGCTTCCACAAGCTGAAATTCATAGCAATCCATATCCTGTGCCTCATCAATAACGAGTACGGTTTTGGTTATTCTTCCAAGGTCAGCGTCACCGCTGAGTATCAGTTCTCCTGCGTCCTTCACAACGTTTTCAGAATCCTGAATATTACCTATTTTTCCAAGCAAATCAAAACAATATGAATGGAATGTCTTTATCTCTACAAAATTTGCAGCGTTGCCGATAAGCTCTTTCAGACGCTGTTTGAACTCAATAGCCGCTGCTCTTGAAAACGTCAGCATAAGCAGCTGTTCGTGCTTTACATCTTCCAGCAGAAGCAACGCCGCAAGCTTATGTACCAGCACCTTTGTTTTGCCGCTTCCCGGACCGGCTGATACAACGATATGCTGTGATGTGTTGTCACGAATTATCTCAAGCTGTCTTTCAGAGAGGGTATCAAACAGCTGAGAGTATTTTGCCGGCGTAATGTTTCTTTCTATCTGTGCGGCTCGTTCTCCCGCAAAATACTGCGCCAGAAATTTCTTATAATCCATCTGGAAATAATCATTGACGAACTGAAGAGCCTCATCATAATCACGAACCATCATATTCGCATACTCGCCCACAATATGTATCTGCTGAATCTTCTGTTGATAAAATTCCTTAAGCTGTTTGTAGTCTTCCAGTTTATATTTGATTCTGTTGTCAAGCACCAGTCTTTTCAGTTTCATTCCGCTGTACAGAACAAGAAATCCGCCTTCGAGTTTAAGTGCATTTATCTTTGAGAGAAACAGCAATGCTTCTTCAATATCATTTGCGGAAACGCCATAGTTTTCCTTTGCTTTATATGCCTTCATAAGTTCCAGTATTGAAAAACCTACGAGCATTTCTTCTTTTTCACCTGTATCGGAACTGCTGTGTTCAAATAGGTAATTAATGATAAATTCAGCAATCTTATAGCTTTTTGTTCTTTTTTGAATCAGTGTTTCAAGCTTCAGCTTTGGAACAATCATGACCTTATTTGTCACAGAATCCTGTTCTTTCTGAATATAGCTGCGTATAGTCCAGTAATAGAATAATGTCTTGATTGAATTGACTGAGCTTGATTTTATCCCGTTTGCAAGTGCAGCCTCGTTCAGTTCCTTATAATTCATACAGAGTTTATCTGCATCAATGTATTCAAGCAGAAATTTTTCAAGCGACTGAAATTTATGAAGTATCAGAAGCGACTTATTTTTCCTGTCGTTTTTCAGTATATATGCAGTAAGATCCTGTGTATCCGCAAGCAGTCCGTCTTCTCTCATCATCTGAATGGAATGAATAATATCTGCTTTTTCAATCCCAAGACGGTCAGCAAGATAATCCACTCTTGATTCTGCGTCATCATTGCCGGCTTTGGAAATACTCTTGCTGGAAATCAGTGAGCTTATAATTCTCTTTGCATTAATACGCTCCTGTTCAACGGTAATTCTGAGCGATTCATCAATACGCTGCGACGCCTCCCTCATATCTTTTACAAGAATGCTTTTTGCATATATTCTCGGAACGTTTTTCCCTCTTTTAAGGTAACCAGCATTTTCAAGTGCCTGGATTGCCGTTTTCACTCTTGTTTCTATATCCGAAACGCTGTCATCCCAGCCAGCCTGCCTTGCAACTTCAAGAGGAGAGCAGCACACTTCCGGATGTGATTTTGTCATATTCTTTACAGCTCTCCACACCTGCTGTATCTCACTGATACTGAGCTTTGTCTGATTGAGGAGAATAAAATGCTTGTCCAGGTCGCCGTCACTGTATAATACATAACAATCTGCCTGAAGTGACGGGTCACGCCCTGCACGGCCTGCTTCCTGCACATAGTTTTCAAGTGAATCTGAAATATCATAATGAACCACAAGTCCCACATTGGATTTATCAACACCCATTCCGAATGCCGAAGTAGCAACGATTATCTGCACTTCATCATTGATAAACGCTTCCTGATTCTCCTGTTTCTCGCTGCTTTCCATTTTACCATTGAATGCCCTTGCTTTGAATCCGTCATCTGTAAGCTTTTGTGCAAGCATTCTTGTACGTTTGGTTCTTGAAACGTAGACAATAGTCGGACAGTTCTTTTGTTCTATCAGAGCACGCAGAGTATCATACTTTTCAGCATCTGTTTCTTTATGCAGTACTTCATAACGCAGATTTGTTCTTACCGCATTCGTGGCAAAAATTTCAAGTTCAATATCAAGCTTATTTTTAAAATACTCCCTGATATCACTGATTACTTTCTGTTTTGCTGTTGCAGTGAAACAGGACACAGGTATCCTGTAATTACCGCCTTTTTTCTCCTGCAGTTCTCGTATGAAATCACCGATATACAGGTAATCCACACGGAAATCCTGTCCCCATGCGGAGAAACAGTGTGCCTCATCAATTACAAACCGGTCAATAGTGCGGGCAAGAAACAGCCTTTCTATTGTGACCGAACGGAGTGATTCAGGTGAAATATATAAAATGGAGGCTATGCCTGACTCAACTCTTTTTATTGCTTCCGCTCTTTCGACAGGACTAAGCAGTCCGTTAATAGTTACGGCATCAGCAATACCCTTCTTTTCAAGGTTATCCACCTGGTCTTTCATCAATGACTGCAAAGGAGAAATAACTACTGCCAGCGCTCTTTCAGTTTCACCAGCCATAAGTGCAGGTATCTGGAATGTAAGGGATTTGCCGCCGCCTGTGGGAAATACTGCAAGCAGTGATTTATGTTCAGCCGCTGCATTTACGGCATTTTCCTGCAGAGGTTCTCCGTTATATGTACGAAAATCAGTATATCCGAAATACCTGCTGAGATATTTTTTCGGATCAAGTTCTGATATGCAATAACTGCATTTGCCGCACGAAGTGTTCCTTAACGCTTTAAGTATCACATCAACTTTCGGAAAATTTATAAGCACCCATCTCGGGATAAGAGAATGCTTCTCTGTTGCCGATAACAGAGCAAGACAATAGGCAAGTTCAACAGGAAAATCTGAGATGAAGTCAGCCAAAGGAGAATTTTCGCATATTTTATCTGAAAAGTACGCTGATATCACTGCTTCAGGGTCGGCATTGGCTGAATAATCAAGATATGAAAAAAATCCCGAAAAATATGGACTGTCTTTCAGCAGCATATAATATATCTGCTTTAATTCATCATCAAGATTCTGAAATGCACTGACTTCATCATAGAAAAGGCTTATAGCCTTAACAGAATCATTCAAAGGATTATTAAGCACATCTGTACACAGCTTGTCATCTTTCAGCAGCTTATGATAAGGCTTGTTGGGAAACATCAGCGGTGAAAGATAAAGCGTATCAATGTATATTGCGTCAGCAGGGGCTTCAATATACTTTGCGTCGTGATTAATAATGTTATGACCACATAGATACTTTGTACCGGAAATGAATTCATGAAATTTACTGAAAGAACCTGTATGCAGCTTTTCTCCGTTTTCGTTTACTGCCCCGAAGTCATATGCCTTATTATCTGTTTCACTGACTTCTGTGTCTATAAATATGATTGGTTTCATGCGTTCACCCCCTAAGACCTTATTTTATATATTTTCCTTATTATACCATATTTTGTCGAATTTTTCAACTGTATTAATAATACTTGCGAATATACAACATTATCCACATGGAAATAAAAAAAGACAGTCCAGATTTGGACTATCTCTTCAATTCTATTACAAATCCTTTGGTATAACCCTCAATATTATCATCAATATAAAGTCGACCGTCATGAAGCTCGGAAATGCGTTTTGATATTGCAAGGCCAAGACCGCTGCCGTCCTTAGTCTGCCTTGATGTGTCAGAGCACTGGAACGGCATGAAAATACTTCTCCTCTGCTCCTGCGGAATATCATTTCCCGAATCAGCAATAATAATGCGGACAGCCGATTCATGAACCTCAAGTCTGACAAGCATTTTTATTCCACTGTCATTATGCCTTAAAACATTTGAAATAAGATTGTTTATAAGCCGTGTAAGTTCTGCCGTATCCACATCTGCATTTACAGGATTTTCGGGCAGTACTATTTCAGGCTCAATATTGTTTTGCTCAATTTCGAGGTAATGTTCTGCAATTATACTTCTCAGCAGACTGCACAGGTCAGTTTCCTGTAAATTCAGCGAATAGCCGTCTGATTCCATTTTTGCATACCGGAACATTTTCAGTATCATGTCATTCATCTGAATTGTTTTTTCGCATATTGTGTGATACACAGCCGGTACTTCATCATCGCTGACGTTACCCTCCTCCAGTACTCTTGCAAAACCAAGTACTGAGGACATCGGATTTTTAAGGTCATGAGAAATATTTGCAAACATAAGATTCTGCTCCCTGACCTGCCGCTGTGCTTCTTCGGCAACGTATCTGCTTATCTTACGATAATAAATCCATGAAACGCCAAAGAACAGTATCATTGCCAGAATTACTCCGGATACTTCCAGTAAAATGGCAGATATTCCAAGATTTTCACTGATAGCAGGAATGTATGAGCTGAAAAAGCAAAACAGATACCATTCAGCAATCAGCAGAACCGTTGTGATAATAATGTAATAATAGATAATCTTCTTTTTTAATGTGTCCATATGCTACACTTCCAGTCTGTATCCTAAACCCCTGATAGTTTTAATGCGGTCATTTCCTATCTTGTCACGCAGACGGCTAATGGTAACTCTGATAGTGTTATCGTCAACGACTATGGTATCTCCCCAGCCGCATTCAAATATCTGCTCTCTTGTGAAAACTCTTCCGGGGTTCTGGATAAGCATATTCATCAGGGCAAGTTCTGTTCTTGTAAGGTCTGTTACTGTTTCACCAATGGTAAGCCGACACTTGTCATTATCAAGTATCATATCCTTATGCCGTATGATATTATTTTCTGATGTGTTTTCATCAGGTTTCTTTTTGCTCTCACGGCGAAGGTGCGCTTTAACTCTCGCAGTAACCTCCAAAGGCTCAAACGGCTTTGTTATATAATCATCTGCACCAAGTTCCAGTCCCAGCACCTTATCGTCAAGATGAACCTTTGCAGATATTATCATAACAGGTATCTCATACTCCTGACGGAGTTTTTTCAGCAGTTCATAACCGTTCATTCTCGGCATCATAATATCAATAATTGCAAGGTCGATATCATAGTGCTGCATTACCATATATGCCATTTCGCCGTCATATGCCTCATACACGTTGATATTTTCCTTTTCAAGAAACAGACGCAGCACCGAAATTATTTCCTTTTCGTCATCAGCGATTAATACGTTAAAATCCTTAGCCATGTATATTTTTCACCTTCAAAAACCTGTTCTGTCCGACAGTAAACTTTTTGCCGTCGCACTGTCCGGTAATGTCCTGTTCAGCAAACTCCTCTCTTTCAATACGAACAAGAAACTGAGCATCCTTTTTCACAACGAGTACATATCTTCCCATATCTGCAACAGAGTCAACCATATCAACGATACCGGGTGCAGGTGAAAGCAAAGCTACCGCACAGTCAAAAACCTTTTCCTTTGCAGATAATTTTTTAGTCCTGCTTAAAAGCCATATTTCTTCTGCGTCCTCGTATCTTTTGATGATGTCTTTGTCTTTAATCATTTCAATTTCCTCCGTTTACTGTAATAATCAGCATTCCTTTGCTGTATCTACATAATAACACCTGAATATTACAGCAATACACGAGTTTTATTACATTAACATTACATTTGCGGCTTAGTGTCAATAAATTTGATGCCATACAAAAACAGAGGAAATCACACAACATCGGACTTCCCCTGTCTTATATTATACTCAATGCTATAGGTGTTGAGCCTAACAAATTGGAATTTAGCAATTTCTAATTTTTTTGACGTTTCGGTTCATTAGATGCCTGCCAAAGTGTTTATATAAAAATGCTTTTATCGCAGACATTTCTTGATGGTGTGCTTTTAGCAAGTCATCAGGCGAATCATAGACTCCAAAATCTTGATTAATTCCTTCACTCTGAATATATGTATTATTTCTATCAAAATCTATAATTGGATTTTTGAAGTCTTTTACGGCTACACCGTAACCACAAAATGCACCTTTACAATCACTATTTTTTTCCTGTAATTTTTGTAAATACTTTTTATCAAGAATAAACGCCTCTAACTCATACCATCTATCCTCAAAGTAAACTTCAACCCAACTATGAAATACATTTTGTGGTGCATTTTTATAGACAACCCCTGTCATTGCTCCCTTTTTTAATTTTTTATCAATGGTGAATCCATGTACCCTGCAAGGAAAATTGCATGAAATAAGTATTGCCATAAACAATGTTCCTTTTGTATTACATTGTCCATAACCATCTGCCAAAACCTTTGATGCAGAAACATTATCATCAATATTATATCCAAACAATATTTCATCCCTAACAAAATCATAAATCGATTTTAAGCGTTCAAATTCATTTATATTTTTCCATCTTCTTTCACGAATTAACTGATGTATGTTTTCATTGGAATTATCTAACATTTTTGTTTCTTTTAAATATTTGTCCATAATGCACCTTCACAAATT
>CAMCMW010000004.1 GCA_945876155.1 uncultured Ruminococcus sp.
CAATGGTAATCTATGGATAATCCCCTGCAAAGGACACTACGAAGATTAAAATCATAATGTCATCTCATTACTCTGTGACTGCCGCTTTATACCGGCAGTCATTTGTTTTTGCGAAGGGATTATCTGAGGTTTATTTCTTCCGGTAAATTTTTTGGCTTCATCCGCCGCAATGGCTCTCACCGATTCAAGGTCATGCTTGTTTATTGTAAAGGTTGTCATTTTTGACGTAGACTTTCCGGAAAACTTTATTCCAGTTTTATCAAGCCTGTCTGCAATCTGCGGTGATAATGCGCTGCTGTATTTCAGGTAAGCTTTATCCCGAATGTTTTTATATGCAGTATTGCCGATAATTTTATATCCTCCAACCTGTGCAGCTGTCTGTGCTTTGTTTTCCGTTTTCTGTTCCGGAGGTATATTCTTAGCTGTCTGTTCAGCTGCCGGAGTTTCACGCACAACCTCTTTTTCATGACGTATTTCAAGCAGACGTTCAGCAATATTTGATATGTACTCCTGATTATCATCAAGAAAGGCTATACGCTCATTCATAGGATTATGCAGTAATTCAATTTGACGATTCATAACATAATCAAGACGTTCAAAATTCTGAAGGTACTCAACAAATCGTTTATCCGGCACTTCATATTCAGATTCAGGTCTGAGCTTGCTGTAATCCTGCAATACTTTGAAATATTCTGCAAACACAAAAAATGCCTGTTTATCTCTTTGCTCAAATTCTATACGCTGCTGCACTATTTTCTGCGCTGATACAACTTCAGATTTGGTCGGACGTTTGTCTGTCTGAATTCCAAGACCAAAATCCTCATTTATTTTATGAGCTGCCTCAAGTGTATTGTTAAGATTAAAGAATTTCCGCACAAATTCTATGGTATCTCCGCTTTCACCACAGCCATAACACCTGAAACCTTTTTCATAAATTTTCATGCTTGGCGTCTTTTCAGCATGAAACGGACAGATACACATATCGTTTCGGTTAAGTTCTATTCCATATGCACGGACAATTTCCTGAAGTGTTAAACGCTCTTTTATTTCCTGAAAAATGTTCACTTTAACTTCCTTTCCTATTCGCCGTTGGCGAATTATTTTACTGTCTTAATCCTTCATGTATCATTTTTTCATACTTTCTCAGCTTACCCAGAAGTGAAGGTTTCTTGTTTTCTGTATAAGCTTTTTTCTTAATGCCAGATATATGATTTAATTGTGAGTTTACAGCAGCCGGTTGAACTTCAATTTTAAAAACAGCATCGTCATTCAGATTCATAATATCATTAAGTTTATTGGCGAATTCATTCTGATTCATATTTCTGTTTATGCTGTAAAAGTAAACAAGCTCATCCTGAACATCATAGGGCAGGGAATTTATATACTCAACCGAAGTATGAGTTATATCAGCTATATCATATTTCATAATCTCATTGTTCACAGCCTCAATATCGACCGGACTTGCCTTATTCAAAGCCAGACCATAGCCTTTTACAGAAAGCCTGTCCGCAAGAAGTTCCGCTGCCTTTATATCACTTGTGGAATTAAAAAAATTAGTCACAAGCATTATTTCCTGTGCGCAGAGTTTTTCACGGTATGATGATAAAAGCTGTTCTATCATTTTTTACCTTCTTTCAAATTCGCCAATGGCGAATCACTTAAACTTAAACGACAATGTATAATCATCATTCATCACAAGAGCTGCATCAAATTTTCTGCTGCCATCTTTTTTCTTAAACCCTTTCAGCTTTGCAGTATATCCATGCTCAAGGAGTGATAAAACTGCTCCTTCAGGAAGTATTTTTCCAGAAACCTTTTTCCATATTACAAATCCACACTTTTTCCCGTCTTCACAGCCATACATTTTCGGATACTCAACGACATTTTTACCGCACTTAGGACACTTTCCAAGTACTTTACGTTCGACAGAAATATCAGCATTTGAATATTTATTTACAAGTTCGCATACAAATCCGGCTATTCCGTTCATAAATTCTCCTGATGACATATTTCCTTTTTCAATTAACTGGAGCTTTTCCTCCCATTCGGCTGTAAGCTTAGCCGATTTTATTTCCTCCGGTACTGCATTTACAAGACTTATTCCTTTAGCTGTCGGCACAAGATTCTTTCCGGTACGCTGAACATATCCACGCTTTATTAATGTTTCAATGATTCCTGCACGGGTTGCAGGAGAACCGATACCTTTCTTTTCAGCCGACTTATCTTCATAATCCTCATTGCCGGCACGTTCCATAGCTGCAAGCAAACTGCTTTCTGTAAAATGCTTTGGAGGTGATGTCAAATGTTCGCTGATTGTACTTTTCACGTTTTCAAATACAAGTCCCTCTGCTATGTCAGGAAAAATCTTATCTTTTACAATCACTTCTTTTCCGGTTATTTCTGGAAGTACCTGTATCTGATACTGTTTCCATCCCATATCGGTTATCTTTTTGCCTTGTGCAGTAAAATCAGTATCTGAACAGCTGATAATAACTGACGTTGCTTGATAGGTATGCACTGGTGAAACAGAATATATAAGCTGAGCACATATAAGCTTCAGAAGTTTCATTTCCGCATCAGGCACTATGTCAGTTTTGTCTTTATTAAATGATGTAGGTGTGGGCAGAAGTGCATGATGGTCTGATACTTTGTCATCATCAATGACTTTTTCAATATCAGGAATAAATGAACTATCAGATTCAATACCAAGCACTCCAAAAGAACCATTTACAAGCTGTAAAAGCTTGTTTTTCATACTTGCATTAACATATCTGCTGTCAGTTCTGGGATATGTAATAAGTGATTTTTCATAAAGGCTCTGAGCATAATTCAGCGTTTGCTGTGCCGTGTATCCAAGAAGTGTATTTGCAGTTTTCTGTAAAGCGGTCAAATCAAAAAGTTCCGGTGAATTGACTTTTTTATCCTGCTTTATAATTTCCTTTATAAATGCTGTATTTCCATTTGTACCAGTCTGAATTTTTTGTGCAGCAGATAATTCACTGATTTTCTCAGAGCAGACAGAAAATGCTCCGCAGTCAAGTTCAACTGTATAATACTTTTGTTGTTTGAAATCGCTGATTTCATTTTCACGTCTGACAATCATTGCAAGCGTTGGCGTCTGAACACGTCCGACGGAAAGAAATGTTCCTGAAACCGCTGAAAAAAGACGAGTACCGTTAATGCCTACAAGCCAGTCGGCTTTTGCCCTTGCAAAACCTGAACTGTAAAGATTATCATATTCGCTGTCATCTCTAAGATTTTCAAAACCCTGACGTATATCAGTTTCTTCAACTGAAGATATCCAAAGCCTTTTTACAGGTTTACAGCATCCGGCAAGCTTGTAGACATAACGGAAAATACATTCCCCCTCACGTCCAGCATCAGTAGCGCAGATAATTTCATCAACAGATTCGTTCTGCATAAGTGATTTAAGTACGCCATACTGCTCTTTAGTTTCCTTTATAACAGAAAATTTCCATTTTGCAGGAAGAATCGGAAGTGTATCAACTGACCACGGTTTTTGAGCATACTTCTCATCATACTGCTCTGGCTCTGCAAGGGCTATCAGGTGTCCGACACACCATGAAACTATATATCCATTTCCCAGAAAGTATCCTTTTTTCTTTTCAGCTGCACCAAGTACATTAGCAATATTCCTTGCGACCGACGGCTTTTCAGCTATGACAAGTTTCATTTTTTATCTCCTTTATATTCATTTTCATCTTTATTTAGCCAGTCAATAAATTTTTCTTTCATCTTCAAAATTCCCATGAAGAATCCAATAACACTTACAGTAACAATTGATATAATTAGTAATACTTTAATATCTATCAATAATTCTTTTATTATCATTATTTTCACCTCGCATTTGCTTTTTTTCCTATTTTTTGATATAATATCTAAAAAAGGAAAATAAATGGAAATATTTGACACAAGCATTGTAAATAGCAAAAAGTTTTTTAATAAAACTAATTATGGAAACACAATAACATATGCAAAATCCTATGGTATGCTTCCATATTACAAATATTTAGACCTGGAAATGTATTCTGATGAGAATAGATTTCAACCAATCGCACAAATATATACTGCTGTATCGAATCATCAATTATATATAATCGATTTTATATCAATACATGAAAATTGTGGAAATGGAAAGCAACTATTAAAAAACTTAGTCAAATGCATCAAAATAATAGAGCCATTTTATCGAATTAATACTATAAATGGATTTTTTTCTAATGTGGATTTTGAACGGTGGGATAAACTTATACATATTTATTCTTCAGTTGAACCATCTCTCAAATTTACATTACAATGTAATTGTACAATTAAAAATTTTCTTATTAATATGGAAAAATATAAAGATGAAGACATAAAGTTCAATATTGATTTACATGAAAATTTTCCTTGATACATATATTTGCTCTATACAATTCTAAAAAGAATCTATATAAGAATTTGTAATATGCACAATCATCAATTTTCATAATCAAATCTTGTATTTGCCGCATTAAATACAGTATATAATGTGATGTATGCTGCGTAAAGAAAGGTTTAACTGCACCAAATCCAAAATCGATAATTTTAATTTCCTTATTTATAATAAAAAATTCATTTCTTGTGAAAAAATCATCATGTACTTTATGTTCATTCTTAAAAAAATACTTAGTTAAGTATTCATCAAAATCTACTTCCGTACATAATTTATGATTAATTTGAATAAGTTCAGAAATGATATGTGTAACATTTTCAACTAAAGCAAAACTAACCGGTTGTTTTTTCAGCCAATTTATAATATTGTTTAATTCCGTTTCCATAGCATTATTAAATAATGGCGCATTAAAGCTATCAGAAATAAAAACAGGTTCATCAATTAAAGTAAGTTTAGAATCATTCATCTTAATATCCTTCCTTATCAATTCGCCAATGGCGAATTGATAAATTTTATATATCCTTTATTTTTTTCAGGCAACCAGTACAGATTGATTTGCCCTCAAATTCTGTGAGAGCATCATCATTTCCGCAAAACACGCATAATTTTTTATGCCTTTTTATTACGATTTCATCATCATTCTGGTATATCTCAACGAAATCTTCCTTATTCTTTATGTTAAGATTATCCCTCATATATTTTGGAATACATATTCTCCCTAATGCATCGAACTGCTTTAATCTTGGCTGTTTATTCATGTTATTTTAAACTCCTTTATTTCAAGCCTTTGATACTCAAAGGCTTGTTTTTATACATCATCTGCTTCTTCAAAATCGTCATTATCCTCATAAGTATGTTCTGACGAATAAGCTTCAGCAGTAAATGCCGTTTCATTTGTTCCTCCGGAAAATGGTTCTTCTTCAGGATATGGAATGTTTTCCTGTTCTTCAGGTTCATTAAACGGTATGATTTCTGATTCCGGTTTATTTGTTTCTTCTGGTGAATCAAAGAAATCATCATCATACGAGTTTCCGTTGTTTCTTTTACTCTTTACAAAGAAGATAATAAGCGAAACTATGACAACAGCAATAATCATAATAAGGGTTGTAAGCAGATTTTTCTTTGTATCTGCCTTTCCGTTGTCTTTGGAAACAGTTGTCTGTATAGTACCTGCTGAATCTGTTGCCGGTTCTGTTTGCTGCATATTTTCAAGTGCAGACTGATTTATCTCGTTTCCTGCCTTCTGTGAATCTTCAGCAAGCAATGCAGTCAAATCTGAATTGTCAACAGAATTAAGAAAATAAACACTTCCGTCTGAACTGTTTATTATCAGATAGAATACATCTCCGCTTCTCGTAGTAATGGTATACATACTTTTTTTGCTGTAATCAATTGAACTCTGGTCAATCGTAAGAGCATTGTTATTCAGATTTTCATTAAGCTGCGGAGCATTTTCATCACCGACATATTTAAGAATTTCATCATAAAAACTTGGCGTTGTTACCGGTGGTTCTGTAACCGGCTCTGTAGTTGGTACTGTAACCGGTTCAGTTAATGGTTGAGCTGCAGCCTCAGTCGGATTTTCAGAAACTTCTGTTGATATCTCCGTTGCTGGCTCTGATGCAGTTTCAGTTTCTGCCGGTTCTGCATAGCATACTGATGTACCGGAAATGCAAATAATTGCTGTAAAAAGTGCCGAAAGTATTCTTTTAAATTTCATTATTATTTTTCCTTTCCTCTGCCTCAAGAGCAGCAAATTCTTTTTCAAATTCATCATCGCTTTTTTCTTCTGACTCCTCAGTCTGGAGTTTCAGCGCAGAAATGCGTGTTATAACATCCTCAATGGAAAAGCCTGTGCTGCGGAAGGCAGTTACAATCCTCTGATTTTCAAGTTCCTCGATTTTTTTCTGAATTTCAGAAATTTTATCATTGTACTCCTTTATTTTGTCACTCAGCTTTTCTTTGTCATTTTTTAATTTTTCGATTCGTTTATCAAAATCCTGCATTATCAATTCTCCTTTTTTTACGGGCTATACGGTTTTATAAACGTAAGCGGGTCTATGTATTCACCATCTTTTACAATCTGCAAATGCAGATGAAATCCGGTTGACCATCCAGTACATCCCGAATATCCTATAACCTGTCCGTTTTTTACTGTCTGACCATTTGCAACTGCCACCTGTGACATATGTCCGCAAAGAATAATAGTTCCGTCCTCACAGATAATCTCAACATAATTGCCAAAACCGCCATTGCAGCCGCAGCTGCCGTTTTTAGGGTAATTGTGATTACAGCCTGTTCCGACATTTACAGTTCCGTCAGCTATGGCAAGTATTTCTGTTCCATTTGCAACTCCAAAATCAACACCTTTGTGAAATTCAGTACTTCCATCTTCCCACTGTCTGTATCCAAACGGAGATGTTATTGTATTCGTCCAGTCAAAAGCAAAAGGACTGGAGAATGCTTTTATAGCGCCGCCTTTTCGTTCATAATAGGAAACATAATTTTCTTTCTGGAAATCATTGAGATACTTATTTACAATATCATCAAAATTCATAACTTCCTTAATAGAATAATTAAGAGTAACATATTCCTTTGTTTCTGCAACAGACACAACTGAAATATCAATCCCCTCAGAATTTGTATATTCTGAAAGCAGCTTGTAATTTGCAGGAAGTGGGTCAGGCAGCTCTGATTTTTTAAATTCTTTTATTGAAGTCAAAGTTTTTTGCTCTGATGTGAATCCGTATTCTATGACATACATCTCATTAAAAATCTGTGTCATAAAATTACTTACTTCCTCATTAAATTCCCATTTCATATAGTAAGCTGAAAGAAACGACAAAATTTTATGAGTATCATCCTCAATATCACATTTTTCAGATTTTGTATAATCAAAACTCTGTCCCTGTTCCTGAACAAGATTAGGAACAGCTGCAAATCTGTTGTTAAGCGAAATTGCAAGTGTCTGCCAGTGAATTGTGGCTCTTGTAATATCGTTTTCATCAGCAGGATAAGCATACTGTATATCCTCCAGTGTGTCAGTGATAACCCCTGAACTTGATGTTTCAAGAAACAGCATCAGGAACATTGAAGGAATCATAACAGCAAGAAAAATCCCAAGAACAGAAGCTGAAATTGTTTTCAGGAAACGCATAGCAATGTCTTTTGCTTTGTTCGCTACCCAATCTTTTGTCTTTTTCGGTAAGGACTTAATATTATTTACAATATTTGCCTTGATATCACGACACTTTTTCTGCAGCCTTTTATACAGCTTTTTACGGTTTCGATTATAAATGTTTGTATTTGGTCTGAAAAATCCATTAAAAAGCTGTGTTTGTGAACGTACTGATTGATTTACTGCTCTCTGATGACTTATAAATTTATCTTCTGGTGTGAGGGTTTCAGTAAAACCTTCAGTCAATGATTTTCTTATGCTTTGAGAATCAATTCTGGCAGCTTTGGGACTATGGCTTATTCTGCCGGAAATACTTATGCCGGCTGAAGCGGAAAAAATCAGCGCATTTACTCCGGCATTATTATCCTCATTGCTGTTTTCAGCTGACTTTACTGCATATGTCGCAGCATTTGCAGCAGCGGATTTATAACTGTTCAGACTGCCTGTGGGATTACAGCTTGTGTAATTATTCAACCCTCCTGTCGGATTATAATTACTATAACTGCTGTTTGCAGAATTATAACTATTAATCCTGTTGTTTCTGTTCCTTTGATATATCCTTTTTCGCTGTGCCTTTTTTAATGCTTTTTTATCTATTGCCAAACAATCACTCCCTCAAATTCGCCAATGGCGAATTTTATGTATCATCTGAAGCTTTTGTGGTTATCAGCTTGTATATCAGAGTATTTTTCGGGAACTTATCCTTAAACGGAATAATTGTGCCGTTAAAGTAAATAAGTCCTTCACCCTCTCCGGAATCAGTTACATATTCAAGCTGCTGCGGAGAAATATTCAGATGTGCCGCAAGAATTTCCCTGTCACCGGCTGCCTGTTCAAGCATATATACAAACTGTGAATTTTTAAGAATACTTTCAGCTTGCGGCGATATAAGAAAATCGGATACATTCTGAGTGATACCTGTAGGCAGAGCGTGCCACTTTCTGAATCGTTTCCACATATCCTTTGTGTATACCGCTGTAAGCTGGTCTTCAAGAATTCTGTGAAATTCATCTATGTAATACCATGTGGATTTCTTATTGTCACGTCCGTCTGAAACCCTGTTCCACACAAAATCAGTTATAATCAGAATGCCTATCTTATGCAAATGCTCAGACAGCTTTTTAATATCAAAGCAGACAACACGGCTGTCTATATCAATATTTGTTCTGTGGTTGAAAATACTGAGAGAGCCAGTAACATAAAGTTCAAGACCATCTGCAACATTCTGAGCGTGTTTACTGTCAGTATTTCTGAGTTCATTGTATAAATCCTCAAAAATAGGCATATTCTCAGGAACAGGATTACGGAAATACTTATCATAGATTTTTTTCAGACAACGGTCTATTACCGATTTTTCTCCTGCATTGATTTCACCTATTGCAGCCTCACACATTGAAAGAATAAACTGTGATTTTACAGCAACCGGATCATCACCCTTTTCATAGCTTTTCAGACTGATATCAAATGGATTTATATGATTTTTTGAAGTTGCAGAAATATCAATTACAGTACCGCCAAGCTTTTGAGTAAGAGCCGTATACTCTGATTCAGGATCGCAGATAATAATGTAATCTGACGTTCTGAAAAAAGTGTCACTTATTTCACGCTTTGCCGCAAAAGATTTTCCTCCACCCGGCAAACCAAGTATAAGACCATTGCCGCTTTTCAATGATTTTCTGTTAAGCAGTATCATATTATTGGAAATCGAATTAAGTCCATAATAAGTTGAATACGGCATAAACAGTTCCTGAGTTGTAAAAGGCATAAATGCTGCAAGCTCAATTGTTGTAAAAGAACGGTTTATTTCCACCTTATTAATTCCGATTGGCAGCGAGGACATTGCTCCTTCCTCCTGCATATCATCAAGCGGTCTGAGTTCGCATTTGTATTTCTGCAATACAGATGCAATATCCTTCTCGATTCCCGGCAGCTCAGACGGATTTTTGGAATAAGCTGTAACAAGCAGAGTTGTGATAAAAAATCTGTTGTTTCGCTGTGATAAATCCTGATATATATTCTGTGCAGCAGAAATATCATTCAGCAGGTCCATTGACAGAATATCACCGTCATGACCTAATTCTGCTGCTTTTTGCTGCTTGCGGACCTTTACTTCATTTGCATTTGTAAGCTTTTTGCTTACAAAGTTAAGAGCCTTCTGCTGCTCCATAGAATGAGTATGTATATTGACATGAATATTGCTGTCAATTGCCATAATGTCCTCAATGATTCTGTCAGAAATCTCAGCAGCGTCAATGTAAATGTAATACGATGCTCCATATGTACTGCCCATTCTGAAACTGCGCAGTCTGCCAAAGTCCATTGAAGTCGGAGCAATGTAGTCCTTTACGGACATTCCGGACTGATATCTTTTTTTCCAGTCGAAGTTAAATGAAACAGTCTGACATGGATGCATACTTTCTTTCAGAAGTTTCAGACGTTCATATCCATTAAGCGTATGTGAAACAACTTTCATGGACTTAAAGATTTTTGTTATCTCAAGTTCTGTGCGTTCCAGCATAATCTTTGCTTTTTTGAAATTTGATTCATGAACCCCAAATGTCAGATACTTAATCTGTCTGATACCATTACTGCCTTTTTCAAGCTGATTAAGGAGCATTTCTTCATATTCTTCTCTTATATCAGCAAATTGTTTCTGGTCAGTTCTTTTTGGCAGTTCTATATACTTTCTGAATTCATTGATATCAATGATTTTATTCTGAAAGGAAAACTGTATTTCCACATCATGTTCAAAATGATTCAGAAAATTGCAGTACTTTGCATAAATTGCCTCTTGCTCTGCCTGAGATGCAAGCTTGTAATTTATATCATCAAACTGCATTGTCTTTGTGTAATAATCACTGCTTACCATGCAGATTCCGTCTTTTCTCATGTCCAGAAACGGTATGCTTTGCTGTACTGTTTTTGGCAGCTGACTTTTTAGCTTTCTTATTGACGGTATTTTTTTGTTTTTGCTTACTGTTCTTTTCAGAAACGGCAATTTTATTCACCTCTTGTTTTTTTACTTCCGCTTCAATCTGTGCATACAGATTTTCGGTTTTATAAGGACGTATTTTTCCGTTAATCAATCTCTTTATTTTATAAAAGAGCAGCTTTTCCGGTTTCATTCCGTTTTTACTATAAAAAAGCAGAAATGCGGGAAAGATAAGAAATGCACTCAGGATATACGTTGATATCTTATAGCTTATATAGTTTTTCATAATATGATAAAGAATAAAGCTAAAAACTCCGAAGGTTGATAATATAATGATATCTCTCCATGTAAATCTCGAAACAACTGTATTTCTGATTTTATTAATATCCTTTGAAAACTGAATATACAATTCCTTCACCTCTTTTCCGAATTCGTCATTGGCGAATTTTTATAAATCACGCTGATTTTCCATAGTTTTTGAAACCTCATTCTGATTTCTGAGCATCTCTTCATTCTGCCTCAGCTTTCCGATGAGAGAGGACGGAGAGCTTTTCCCGGACAATTCCTTGCTTTTTTCAGCAGAAGGTTTCTGTCTTTCGTTTTCGATATCTCCTTTCAGGATTCCGACAATATTGTTTTTTATAATTCCTTCATTCATAAGAACAGGGTTTTTAGCATAATCGTCTGACAAATGTGTATGCCCGTTAATATGCTGAAGAAGGTCTACTGCTCCTGCACCGTGAGGTTCAAGGTCACGTCTGTCAGTCTGATAAGCTATGCCAAGCATTGTGTTAATATGCTTAGGGTTTTCAGCTGCTGCTTTTTTAAATTCAGAACGGGCTTCTGAAAAAGAGAGGTCTGATTTCATTTCGCCATAATTCTGATAATGATTCTGTGTATCAAAAGCAACAACATAAAAATTAAACTGACAAGCTGCACCTTTGGTATAGTTATAATTCTCATTCATAAAACCACCTCTTTTCTGTGTCTGAGAACCTGATATTGATTTCAGACGTTCTTCAAGTACCTGCTCTCTGAGTGCTGGCGATGTTACTTCATTGCCAATATTATCAACTAAATATTTGATTGAATCAAAATTGTAAGTTTCAATTGATGAATTCTCATAAGTTCTGTCAAGTTCGGACACATTACCGTCTACCTTGTAAATTCTGACTTGTTTTTCATCAAAGTTAATATCAGCTGAAAAACTGAATTTATCACTTTGCTCAATTTCTGCGAAATTATCAGATGATATTTGTTTTCCATATTGCATTAAAGCCGCATATGGTTTTTCAGATAACATCATTTTAAGCAATTCAAATAAGCTGGTATTATTACTTATAAACTCTCTGCGTTCTCCATTCTGTTCAATGGTATACAAGCTGTTTGTTGTCATGGCAGATTTTTCTTTTTCCATTATAAAATCACTCCTTTTCTGAATTCGCCATTGGCGAATTACATTTCAATCTATTCATTTGCACATATCATCTTTCTTCTTTCCGGGTAAAGCTGCTGCTTTATCCATCGACTTTATTTTCTTTTCATTTGTCTTTTTTTCTTCTTTTCCATCATCTTTTTCAAGCCAATCCATAAATTTTTCCTTCATATAGAATCCTCCGGCAAACAAACTGCCAAAAACTACACTTAAAATAACTGCTAATAAAAGTTCTTTAGATTCATACATTTTATTACCTCCAATTTGATTTTCATATCGGAATCTGATATAATATTGGATATAAAAGGAAGGGAAATGATAATATGCTTAAAAGAATAAAATCTATATTTAACAATTATATTAAAGGGGATAACCATTGGGCATATAGCTTATCCTTAGCTTCATTTGTAGTAGGAACATTGATGCTTTTATTTGCAACAATAGAAGATAACACTTGCATCACAATACTATCGAGTTGTATGTTTATTTTGGGTATGTACTTTTTTCCAAATTTCAAAGCATCATATATTGATTCTTTTGCTAAAGGAAGCTTAAAATTTTCCTTATCAATTATTGCGACAATAATTGATGTCTTATTTATCAGAAGTACAATAATAAACATATATAATAGTCAAAGCGTTCCTTTTTATTACTACATAATATCATTATTACTAACTTTTTTCCTTGCAAGATACTATATAGATATTTTATATAAAATCATATTTACAATAGTTAAAGAAGTAACCGAAAAACATAGTACTGTAAATAAGGTTTGGAAACTTATCCTTAGCTTAGTTGGTTTTTTAGTTACACTTGTATCACTTGCAAATTCGATAATTAGTATTGTAAGCCGACTTATTCAAACTTAAATCCTCCTGTTCCCCAATTGCAAATTATTTATTTGCACATATCATCTTTCTTCTTTCCGGGTAAAGCTGCTGCTTTATCCATCGACTGTATTTTCTTTTCGTTTTCTCTCAGTTTGTCAATTATGGACTTGCTTTGATTAACCTCAAGTTTCTGAATATTCGCTTTTGTCAAAGTCTGAGTATTGACATTTTTTACTGAATATGCTATACTGTTGTCAAAGCAGATAGCTGAAGTCGTTTTGGATAATTGGTATCCTATAGTCGTGAACAGCTCATCTGTTTTTTCTTTGTTCAAAGTCTTTGTGTTGACATTTTTTACTGAATATGCTATACTGTTATCGTAGCAGATTGCTGAAGTCGTTTTGGGTAATTGGAACCCTATAGTCGTGAACAGCATATCTGCTTTTTCTTTGTTATAAGCAAGAATTTTATCCACCTTTTCAGCAAATTCAGCATCTTCACGCATATTCTGTCTGATTTTATCCGACATATCCAGAATATCTTTTTCATCCACTGTAATAGTGGATTTCTCTTTATTGTCTGTCATATGTAACCTCCGGTTTACCAATTCGCCAATGGCGAATTAATAACGCAGCTTATTTTATCACATAGCGTTAAACAGCGACTTTGAAAGACTTCCGCACTTAAACAGCATAAAGATAAGCACAATGCTTAAAGCCATACATTTTATAAGTGAGAAGTTCAGAGAGTCTGTGCTTGAAATCACTATGTTATTAACAAGTGCTGAATAAATACCAACGGTTATCATCATAAAGAAAGCCTGAAACGCAAGTGCAAATATATTCTTAATATAGTTTGTTCCGACATTACCCCATTCACGGTTTGTGAGTGTTGCAAATGGAATAGGTGCTGCTGAACAGTAAATGTAAATTTCTATCATTCTTGCTGTTGTTACAGCTATAACAGCTGCCGACACTGCAAGAGATATGATGTTTACAAATCCCATTTCAATTACTGCAACGAATAGCTCACCTGCACTCATATCCTCTATCTGCTGAGAATATGTATTGTATAAATCAGCCGTTATTGTAGACGCATTGCCAAATAAGCTTATAGCTTTATTTACAACATTCTGCCCCATTGCGAAAACACCCATAGTGAAATCAAAGGTATGATTGAGCAGAAAAACTCCTATTACAGCCTTAAATGCAAATTTAAGAACTACATCTATCTCAATATCTCTTGTACTCTTTTCAAGAAATGATGAAATAAAATCATAGCATACAACAAGCGTCAGAATAATGACTGCTATAGGAACAACCGCCTCAATAGATATAGTACGAATCAGCTGAAAAATTCCGCTGTTCCATGTTTCCGGACTTTTGCCAAGTTCCTCTCCGGCATAACCTACACTATCATTGATGACTCCAAACATATCCTCAAGCAGATTTTTTACAGCAGGGCGCAGTAAATTGGCAATAGCGTCGGATATTGTTTCTCCGATATCCATCTGTTCACTTCCTCATCATGATATGCTGATTGCTGTAGAAAGCATAGGTATCAGTACCTTACCAACAAGCATAACACCCGCACCGGCAGCCACTCCTAAACCTGCATGGTTTTTACCTTCGGCATTCTGAGAGTTAAGTGAAGTAAAAATACCAAGCAGATTATAGCCTAATATTATAAGTCCTGCTACAAAAACCACATTTCCAAAAATTTCGACTGCTGAAGTCCACATTTCCATTTTAAATTTCCTCCTGTCAATTCGCCAATGGCGAATTATCATTTATTGTAATTTCTGTTATCGTATCATTTTCACCAATTTTAAAATCGGCATTTGAACGTACACGCTGTATGTACTTTTGTACATCAAATTTATTACGCTTATCAAAGCTGCCAATATACTTATAATTAGGGTGCTTTGTGATATCATATTTGTATGACAGCCACGGGTTAGCACCTCTGATTGTCAGTATACATTTTTCACCGGGTATCTTAAATACTTCAGCTTCGTCAAGCAACTTCCTGTTTCCTTTCTGATAGTTTGTTGTCGAACTTCTCTGATTTCCATATGTCCTTGAAGATGTAATAATATCAATTGTCTGAGAACCAAGCAGTTCTGACATATCCTTTAAGGTTGACTTTTCCTGACCTCCAAGAAATATTGTGGAATCACATCCACCGGCAATAGTTTCAGCTGAATCTTTGTAAACTGCTTTCAGCTGAGATTTTGTCTGCAAAATCGGACAAGCGGAAATATTTCTCGAACGAATAGTTGTAATGAGCTGCTCAAAGTGCGGTATCTGTCCGATATTTGCAAACTCATCGAATATACAGCGCACCGGAACAGGCAGTTTTCCGCCATATTCATCGTCTGCCTTAGTACACAGCAGATTAAACATCTGAGTATAGAGGAATGCAGCAATAAAATTGAGTGACGGATCAGTATCAGAAGTAATAACAAACAAAGCTGTCTTTCTGTCACCAAGCTTGTCAAGTTCAATTTCATCATATGACATCAAATCAATTACCGACTTTATATCGAAAGGCGCTAACCTGACACCGCAGCTGAGCAATACTGACTTAGCGGATTTTCCTGCCCCAAGCTTATATTTTTTATACTGACGTACTGCAAAATGCTGTGGGGATTTCTGTTCAAGTTCTTCAAAAAGCATATCAACTGCATTTGCATAGTTTTCGTCCTCACTGGTTTTTGAAGCATTAATTATTTCAATAAGTGTATTCATGTTCTTTTCTTCTTCAGGAGCCTCAAAAACAATCAGTCCGACAACGGCAGAATATAAAAGCTTTTCAGCATCTACCCAGAAGTCCTTTTTAGCATCTTTTGACTGTGTAGAATCAACAAGCATATTTGCAAACTTTAATACATCAAGTTCTGTATGTACATAAGCAAGCGGATTATAGTGCATTGACTTCGTCATATTTACAAGGTTTAAAACCTTGATTTCATAGTGCCCTTTCTTATAAAGCAGATTTCCCACATCAGGAAGTATTGTTCCCTTTGGATCGGTAACAACATAACTTGAATGCATCTGCATCACATTAGGAATTACAAAAAATCTTGATTTTCCTGTACCCGGACCGCCAATTACAAGGATATTTTTATTTCGTCCGTTTGTAGGACTGCCTATATAGTCTTTCATAGTCAGACCTTCGGTTGCAGTCAGAATACAATTATTACGAAAATTTTTATCCTGAAACTTTTCAATCTCATATTTGTCTGCCCATTTTGCCGAGCCATGTTCTTCGCCTGTTCTGAACTTTTTCTTTGGCGCTCTGGCGTAAATAAGAGCAAAAACTATCAGTCCTATTAATATGGCATAAAGCAAATCATTAATGTTAAAACTCAAAAATTTTCCGGTAAAAATTCTTAAAGGATTTTCAAGAAAAAAATTGATTTTTTCTAAAAAACTGCCCTCAGTTATTCTGTAAAAATAGCAGAATTTATTTACCAGATAAAACGATAAAATCCCGAAAATCACAGGGCAGTATTTTATCAGATTTCTTTTGATTTTTCCCATGTTAAAGTTCAGGAAGTTCTGCATTTTTAGTACCCTTCTCCGGCAGATTCTTTTCAGAATTTTCAAGCTGATTCTGCATTTCTTTTACAGACTTTTCGTTCTGATTAATCTTCTCGACTAACGATTCTTTTTTTGATTTTTTGTTAAGCTCTTTCTTTGAAAATTCTTCAAAAACCGAAGCTAAAACATCATTATCCTTTGCCTTAAAAAAAATCAGATATTTTCCGTTGTCAGGACTTTTTTTTACTGCAAAATCAACGCCGTGTTTTTTTGCAATTTTATTAAAAGTTCTGAGGCTTTTATCCGTTGAAATGTCAACGCTGTTCAGCTGCTGACCATGCTGCATAAGCTGACGGACAGTCTGTTTTCCTTTGTAAGGTTCGTGCAGCTGCATACGTCCTTTTTCAACCTTCATTGCCTGCTTATATTGAACTTTCATGTCCTTTCTTTTTCCGATTTTTTGCTTAAATTTTTCATAGTATACAGCAAGGGCTTTAAGCCCCTGCTTTATACCGTCACAGGCATAAACAAAAACTTGCCTGCCTGTTTCATCATTATTCAATATCATCACTCCAGAAAGTTTCAGATTTTTTCTTTTTCTTTGAGGTAACAATCATGCCTGCTAACGCAGCAACTCCAACAACAAAAATTGCAATCGGAAGCTTATCGCCAGTTTTAGGAGCTGACGGAACTGCCGGAATCGTTACTGTTGTATTCGGAACAGTTGTAACTGTTGTACCCGGAGTTGTTGCAGTTGTAGTAACAGTAGTGCCGGGAGTTGTTTCCGGAGCTGTAGTTGTTGTTACAGAAGTTGTCACAGTAGTAGTTGTTGTTGTAGTAACAGTTGTTGTTACTATTGTTGTTGTGACATTATAGAATTTATCACCCGATTCATTGTTGCTGATTTTTACAATTTCACCATTATTTCTGATTGCAAAGCTGTAATAATTTTCATCAGCCTGATATCCGTCCGGAGCTTTGATTTCTTTAAGCAGATAATCTCCGTATTCAATGTTGTCAAGCTGATAAATTCCTTTCTCTGTTTCAGTAAGCGTTCCTACTGTTTCTTCATCAGCATCATATATCTGATTGCTGTTTTTATCAGAATAAACTTCAAATACTGCACCGGAAAGCTTTTCATCCGTATGTTCATCATATTTTTCAATTCTGACACTGCCACGGATTTTCTCGTTACCGATTTCAACAGTAATTGTTTCTCCGTTTTCATCAATGCTTACCGGGAAAGTTTCTGAAGAAAGAACATATCCGGAAGGCGCTTTAACCTCGGCTATTTTGTATTTTCCGTACTCAACTTCCTCAAAAGAGA
>CAMCMW010000005.1 GCA_945876155.1 uncultured Ruminococcus sp.
CGTGATAAAAAAGCTGTTGAAGATAAACTTCTCAAACCTATTCTGACTAAAATGAAAGACAGAATACAGTATGTGGATGAAATTATAGTTAAAAAGGCAAGTGATTTTGGTACTGCTGTTTTTAATGAATATTCCACCCTTGCAAGTGAAGTAAACAACCTGTTTGTGGGCTGTGCATCAGAAGACCTGCAGACAGAAATGCTGCCCAGAATAAGGGATGCATACGAAACCGAACTATTAAATGGTATACGTGAACTTTGTCTTGGCAAATATGCTGAGTTTCGGGAAGAAGAATGCAAGCCTCTTTACGAAGCAATAGATAATACCTTGAAAAATATCTTTGGCTTTATTCCAGACAAAAATGTCATAATAGAAAGATATATACGCCGTGGTTCAAATGATGCCCATGAATCACTGAGAATGTGTAACAATATCGCAAGATTAGGGATTATCGACAGCTTTAATAAACTTGACATTGTTTTGAATGATATTGTCAAAGGTATGAAAAGAGAAGTTGTGGAAATCATGGCAAATAAGGCTTTTCTATGTAAAATAACACCTTACGACAATAACGATGACCCGGATGAATGGATCAAAAGATTTATTTCTGATATTACATTGACAAATCATTATCCCAAAATTGAAAAAGCACTGAATGACTTTGTGAATTTCAATTGTTCGGTACAAGGCTTTTTAATTCATGAGGTCAGAGACAAGCTTTATTTAATCGACCAGCAGTTAAAGGATCAGCCTGACCCGATTGAAAGCAAATATCCTCACTATGAAGATATTGCTGATGAAATTATCAATATCTTAAAGGATCATTTGTACTGGATAGCCAAGAAGATACGAGAAAGAGTATCTGCTTTATCAACGGTTCCTAACAAAGCTTTATTTGCGGCAATTTATGATTTATTCGACAGACTGACATTTGAAGACAGAAAAAAGAATGGCGAAGTTTCTGTTCCGGATATATCAGTCAAGGATGAATGGGAAAAGCTGTACAAAAATCACATTCGAAATATATGGGCTGAAGAATATGACGCTCATATGTCAAATCAGAAAATTTCTAAGGACTGGAGAGATATTACTGAAACCATTTCAGAAATGAACAAGCCTGAATGCTTTAAAATTACATTTTAACCGATAAAAGAAAGGAATAGAAAATGGCAAATAACAATGTGCATGTAAACATTATGATGCTCGGAGGAAGACGCTGCGGTAAAACCAGCGTCCTCGCAAGCATAGAAGAACAGTTTGACAGTGTGTTCGGAAAAACAAATCTTACAATCAAGGCACTTGATGAGGATACTTTGGTTACTCTTGAACAAAAAAGACGTGAGACTTATAAACTATACCGTACTCACAAATTAAATGAACCGTTTCCTGTTGACGCAAACCCATCTGAGTACATAGATGAATATGAACTGGCAATTGAACTCAAAAGCCGACCAAACGGGAAAATCTACATGAATTTCTATGACTATCCTGGAGAATGGTTAGCAAATGAAAAAAAAATGAAAGAACATTTAGGTGAATTAAATACAATAACCCAAATGTGCAATATCTTCATTATTGCAATTGATACTCCGAATTTAATGGAGGATGATTCACCAGAGGATACTAATTACAGCAGCTTTATCGGTAATCTGATAAAAAACAATGTCGACTTTAAATGTAAGCAGAACAGTATGATTCTTTTTGTTCCATTAAAATGCGAACGTTATATAAGAGAACATAAAATGAACGAGGTTAATCTGAAAATAAAGAAAGAGTATGAAAAAATAATTAACCATGTCCATAATGATTTTTTCAAAAATGTAGAAATGGCGATAATTCCCATACAGACACTTGGAAATGTTGAATTTGCACGTTATGAAAATGAAAAGGCTTTTTATAAGTTCATACCTGTTGGAATAGACAGTATAAAACCTGCAAAGCCTGAACCCAGAAACTGTGACTTACCTGCCACATTCATACTTCTGTATTTACTTAAGCTGGCATATAATAGCAAGAAGGAAAAAGGAAGCATCTGGGACAAAATCTTTGCTCCTATACTTCAGACATTCTTTAAGATGCCATCAGCAGAGGATTTTATGAATGAGTATTCAAATTTGAAGTCCAGACTGAACAGTATAGAATCTGATGATGGATTTGAATTAATTCTTGATCCTCTTAAATTCACCAAATAATATGGGAGGTATAATATGAAAGTTTATACATATTGCTCATTTGACGGTTCAAAAGTTGGTTTTCAGATGGGCACTTTCCGACCTGACTCATCTCCCTCAGACGGGTATTACATTCCTGAACCCAAAGGAATAAACAGTACTGTCAGAAAAGCATTTGAAAACGGAATAATACGCAGGATTTACGGCAAGCTCCCGAAAGATAACAGTTATGTCGTTATGGTCAAAGGAATAAAAAGCAATACTGATGATAATTGTTCAACCAAATATTGTAACTTTGCCTTTGAGTTTGATGAAAATGATTTCAACAGCTATTCTGAATACCGAAGTTTCATTGAAAATCCACAGCAGATTTCGGATATAGTAAACAGGTTTTTAATTCCGGATAATTCAGTGGCAGATTATGCAGTAAAAATCAATGCAGAGCAATTTAAAAACTTCATGAATGAGGTTAGCAAAAATAAATCTTCTGTTGTAGATGCCAACGAAAAAAATTTTTTCTACATAGAAACAAATTATCAGAACAGCGATTATACCGAAAAATTAAACACTATATTTGGAACAAATAACATAGTCCGCACCAAAAATAAAAGTATTTATACAAACAATCCTAAAAAAAAACAAGGTATACTGAAGACAATCCTAACATGGATTGCAGGAATACTTTTAACTATCACAGCAGTTTGGGGAATTGTGAAGATAATCAAAATGATAATTCAAATATTCAGTTGATGAAAAAAATAATAGAAAAGGCAAAAGAAAAAATCAATAATAGCTCACACGGCAAATCCAGTGATGATGAATAAAACTGAACAATTTCAATTAATCATATCAAATGCACATTCATATCAGGCAGATATTACGACAAAATATAATTCGCAAGATATTTTTAATCATTATATGTGATTTTAGAAGAAATTATATTAAATTAGAAGAATTTCAAGAGAAATCTACACAGATTTCTCTTGACTTTTTATTATAGAATTCTTATAATTAGTATAGAGGTGACAAGAATGCTTGAAATTGAACTTATTGAACTTGTAGAAAAAATCCGGAAGCAAAAATGTGAAAGCAACAATATCGAACTCAAATCAGCCGGTAAGGGGTGTCCACGTCTTTTTGATACATTATCGTCTTTTTCAAACCAGTATGGCGGTGGAACCATTATATTCGGTATAGACGAATCTGATGATTATGAAGTATGCGGAGTGTATGACGCTGCTGACTTGCAAAAAAAGATTATGGAACAAAGCCTTCAGATGGAGCCTGTAATAAGACCCCTTTGTACAGTTGCCGTAATTAATAATAAAACTGTTGTGAGTGCTGAAATACAAGAGATAGATAATTTTCAGAAACCTTGTTTTTATAAAGGTGCCGGAAGACTGAAAGGTTCGTATGTTCGTGTGGCTGACGGTGACCGACTTATGACTGAGTACGAGGTTTACAGTTACGAAGCATTTAAAAAGAAAATACAGGACGAGCTGCGTGAGGCAGAACGTGCAGAATATGATGATATAAAGACACCTGCGTTTTCAAAATATCTTATTGAGATAAAAAATAAGAAAGCAAATCTTGCTGAACTGCCGGAAGATAAGATATGCAGACTTCAGGGTTTTGTCTGTGATAAGAAACCGACTCTTGCTGGTGTTATGCTTTTTGCTCAGTATCCACAGGCGTATTTTCCGCAGCTGTGCATTACTGCTGTGTCTGTTCCGGGAACTGAAATGAGTATGACAGGAAGTGTCGGGGAACGTTTTATTGACAACAAGAAAATTGATGGTACAATACCTCAGATGCTGAATGACGCTTTGATTTTTGTGCGTAAAAATATGCGTCAGAAAACAATAATTGATAAAAATACAGGTAAGCGGACTGACAGAACAGAATATCCTGTGATAGCGGTAAGAGAGCTTATTGTTAATGCCCTCGTTCACAGAGATTACAGCATTCATACTGATTATGCACCTGTTACAATAAAAATGTTCAGCAACAGAATGGAAATTGAAAATCCTGGTGGATTATACGGCAGAATGACGCTTGATAAGCTCGGAAAGGTTTCGGCTGATACAAGAAATCCTTATATTGCAAATGCACTTGAAATTCTTGGAGAAACAGAAAATCGCTACAGCGGCATTCCGACTGTAATAAATGCAATGAAAGAATATGGCTTGCCTGAGCCTGTGTTTATCAGTGAAGGCGGCATTTTCAAGGTTATACTTTATAATGAAGTTGCAGAACAAATTGCGACGTCTGATGAAGTGAATGAGATACTTGAATTTTGCAGTAAACCGAGAAGTCGTGAAGATTTGCAGGAGCTTTTTGATGGGCGTATGACAATTGCTTATGTGATGAAAAAGTATATTCACCCGATGATTGAAAAAGGTCTGCTTAAAATGACTATTCCTGATAAGCCTAAAAGTAAACATCAAAAATATATTAAGGTAATGCCTTGATAAACCAAGTGAGATTTACAGCGTAGCAAGCATGTTTAGTTATAAA
Organism: uncultured Ruminococcus sp.; assembly: GCA_945876155.1. Lineage (GTDB taxonomy): Bacteria > Bacillota > Clostridia > Oscillospirales > Ruminococcaceae > Porcipelethomonas. The sequence goes on from CAMCMW010000005.1 coordinate 4,689, forward strand.
TTTATTTTCCATACAAATCAACACTTCATACAGCAGCAAAATAACGTACTATATAATAAATAATTATTGCTCTGACAATCAGAACCTGAATTTGTCAGAGCAATATTTTATATCAGAAATATTTCTCAAATACCAGAGCACTTTAACTCCGTAATAGTAAGACTGTCCTCGGGCTCGGGAGAATATCCGTTATCTGAATACAGCACATAGGGACTGTCGGGATAACCCAGAAGTTCAAGGGAGTTTATGTCAATGCAATAGAGTATATCACACAGTTCCGTATCAATCAGGCATGTAAAGCACTGACTGGTACCATAAAGAACGTCCTGAAAATTGCTTTTGACTGCGGATTCAGGAATATTTCCAACTTCAAAATTACAGGCTGTTCTCCTACTGAATACAGAAAAAAATCTGAGGTATCAGGAGGGTAAATTTATATACTTATCCTGTTACGATTCCGCCACTCTCTCGGAGACATACCATATATGTTCTTAAAAGCTCTTGAAAAATGCAGTTGATTTTCATAGCCGACTGCCTGGCTTATATCTCCGATTGAAAGCTGTGTAAGTTTAAGCAGTTCAGCCGCTTTTGCCATGCGATAGCTCAGAAGAAATTCCTGAGGAGATTTTCCAATCGCCTGTTTAAAGATTTTTCCGAAGTAGCTTCTGTTTAACCCGCATACAGCGGCTACATCCTCTACAGAAATATCGTTCTGAAAATTATGCTCCATAAAGTGCAGCGCTTCATGGATATAAAAGTCACGCAGATGACTGCCCTTCTGAATATTAGTACCGGCGGAAGAACGCATCAGATAATCCAGAAACAGATATAAATGCCCAATAAGGTGGAATGGTGACGATTCACGGTTTTGCGTCATATACAGCATTTCGTTCATCATATCCTCTCTGAGACTTTTGGACTGTGCATGATATATCGGTGTGTCCATCGTTAAACCCGCTGATTCAGCGATGGATTTGGCACGCAGTCCGTCAAATTCCACCCACACATATTCCCATGGCAGCTCCTTATCAGCGATATATGTAGTTATCTGACCCGGAAAAATCATAAATCCCTGCATACTTTTCACAGAATAGGTTTTTGTATTCCCCTTACTGTCGTCCGCCATAAGTGTTCCTGTACCGGAAATGACGTAGTGAAACAAATAATGATTGCGAGCAGCGGGTCCGAAAGAATGTGCCGGCTCACACTGTTCACGTCCAAACTGGTACAATCCCAGATCTACAAAATTTTCACTGGGAAATACAGAAAAAATCAAATCATGCATAACGTTTCCTCCGAATTCATAATTTTCAATAAATTCTGGTCTGCTGTGTCTATGTAATTTAGATATTCAGACTGATATCATAAATATTATAACATGAAATATACCAATATGCAAGCTCATATGCATAATATGCTTGAAAAATTGTATATTGGTATATTTTTTGTCGAATCGTGCTATTTACCAATCGTAAAATGGTATGTTATAATATAATCACCGAAAGCGATAATCATTAAAATACCATAAGGAGGGCAATAACATGAAAAAAAGAAGTCATTTAACCTGTCTGACCTTAGCAGCAACAATATCTTCACTTCTTTTGACAGGCTGCAGCAGTACGTCTGACAGTGACGGAAAAACTGAAATCAGAATGATACAGTATAAACCGGAGGCTGTTGCAGCATTCGAGGAAATCGAGGAACGTTTTAATGCCACACATGATGACATTGTTCTGAAAATCGAATCACCCAACGAGGCTATGACCATTCTGAAAACACGTCTTATTAAGGAAGATTATCCCGATATTGTAGGAATCGGCGGCGACATCAACTATTCAAACTTTCTTGACGCTGAACTGTTTATGGATATTTCCGATTTTGACGGCATTTCTGATATCAAGCCTTCCTACATGCAAATTGAGAAAGACCTGGAATTTATTCCTCAGGACGGTGTTTACGCTCTGCCGTATGTAGCAAACTGTGCAGGGATTCTTTACAACAAGGACATGTTCGAGGAAAACGGATGGGAGATACCGACTACATGGACGGAATTTACTGATCTGTGCGAAACGATTCAGTCCAGCGGTCAGCTGCCTTTATATTTCGGATACAAGGATACATGGACGACCCTTGCACCATGGAATGCGCTGGCAGTTGGTCTTGCAGACGCAGATATCTGCTCACAGGTAAACGCAGGCAATGCAACCTTTGCAGAGGGCTATGCAGAGGTTGCAGATAAAATGAAAAAACTGCTTGATTATGCAGAGCCAAATCCCTATGCTTACAGCTATAATGACGCATGCACAGCTTTTGCAAGAGGAGAATCAGCAATGTACCCAATCGGCAGCTATGCAGTACCGCAGATATTGTCAGTTAATCCGGACATGAACATTGATTCTTTCACTTTCCCGGCAAATGAAAACGAAAGTGATAATGTTTTGAATTCAGGCGTTGATTTACAGTTTTCTGTTATGAAGGAATGTGAAAATAAAGAGGCTGCATATGAAGTATTAAGATTTCTTTACGATGACGAAACCATTCAGATATATCTGGACAATCAGAATGCTGTCCCATGCAAGCAGGGGGATTTTGAACTGCCTTCCATGCTTGACGGTATGAAGTCTTACATCGAAGCAGACCGAATGTCCGATTTCCACGACCATCATTATCCAAGTGAAATGAGTGTTGACGCTATGATACAAACTTATCTTATGGACGAAAGTGATAACGCCGCTGAAACATTCCTCAACCGTTTTGATAAGGAATGGAACCGCTATAACCGTGACCTGATTGAAAAAGTCAAAAAATATGAGGAGGGACTGAAATGAAAGGAATCAGAAAAAAACGCAAACCTATGTCAAAAAGAACTAAAACCTTATTGCTTATGACTCTGCCTGCTCTGATACTCTTTGTTTTGTTCAATACAATCCCGCTGATAACCGGTGCATTTTACAGTCTTACCAATTATCGTGGATACGGTTCTTATGACTTCGTAGGTTTAAGAAATTTTGCTGATCTGTTTCAGGACAGCAGAGTAGGAAAATCATACTTATTCACCTTTAAATATGCAATAGCCGGAACGATACTTGTAAATGTTCTTTCCCTGCTTATCGCAATGGGACTTAACAGTAAAATCAAATTCAAGAATACACTGAGAGGAATGTACTTCCTGCCGAATATTTTAGGAGGACTGGTTGTCGGATATATTTTCAGTTTCATTTTCACATATATTATTCCGACTGTCGCAAAAGCATTACATATTGATTTTCTCAGCAATAGTATTCTTGCAAGTGAAAAGTGGGCATGGGTCGGTGTTCTGATAGTCGGCGTATGGCAGACTGTTGCCATGAACACGATCATCTATATCTCAGGACTTCAGACGATTCCGGCAGATATATATGAGGCAAGCGCTATTGACGGTGCAGGAAAATGGTATACATTCAGAAAACTGACACTTCCTCTCCTGCTCCCGTTTATTTCAACCAATCTCATACTCAGCACAAAAAATATGCTTATGGTTTTCGACCAGATCATGTCACTGACAAAGGGCGGACCAGCTCAGAGTACAGAATCCATATCCTACCTTATCTACCGCAACGGCATGGACGGCGGTCAGTTCGGATTCCAAAGCGCAAACGCAGTTGTATTCTTCGTAGTGATCGTTGCAATTTCCGTTTTCCAGCTTGTTATGACAAATAAAAAGGAGGAGCAGTTATGAGTTCAGAAAGACACAGTGTTCCACAACCACCGGCAGTACACTTCAAATCAGCCGATGAAATTAAAAATGACAAGGACAGCAAATCCAATATTTTACTGACAATTATTCTGATTCTTGGCTGTCTGACTATATTATTTCCCCTTTATATGACCATTGTCATTGCCTTTAAATCACCATCTGAAATGACCAATGATGTTGCAGGTGCATTAAGCCTGCCAAAGAGTTTCAGCCTTGACAATTTCGCAGAGGCAATGCGTGTGACTGATTTCTGGCATTCTCTCGGAAACAGTGTGCTGATTACAGGAGCTACAATTGTACTGGCTCTTGTGATCCATTCCATGGCAGGCTATGCAATCGGCAGAAGTATGGCAAGACACAAGGGTTTCAAATTTATTTACTTCTATATCGTCAGCGGTATGTTCGTACCCTTTGCGATTCTTATGATGCCCCTTGTAAAGGAAACTGCCAAACTCAATATTGACAATATGTTTGGCGTAATTATTCTGTATGTTGTATTCTATATGCCGATGAACGTTATGCTTTACAGCGGCTACCTGAAAAATATCCCCCTTGCAATGGAGGAAGCAGCGGAAATTGACGGTGCGTCCACATGGAAAACATACTTGAAAATCATCTTCCCTATGATGAAACCTATGCACGCAACAGTGGCTGTATTAACTGCCCTCGGCACATGGAATGATGTAATGACACCCCTTGTTATTATGTCCGGTTCGGAGAAAACCACACTTCCTCTTGCACAGCTGAATTTCCAAACACAGTTCGGCACAAACTATAACCTTGCATTTGCGTCCTATCTCCTTGCACTTATTCCTATCCTTATTTTCTATATTCTCTGTCAGAAACAGATTATCGGTGGAATTGCAAACGGTGCAGTAAAGGGATAATAAATACAATCTTCTTCATCACTACATTTATGGTATCTGCGGTTCTATGCCGCAGATACCAAAATATTAAAGAGGTGTTTTTATGAATTTACAGAATAAAATTATGCTTATAACCTATGCAGACAGTATGGGAAAAAATCTGAAAGAGCTGCATGAGGTTCTGAATAAACATTATAAGGACACTGTGGGCGGTGTGCATATACTTCCGTTTTTCCCTTCATCAGCTGACCGTGGATTTGCACCTATGTGTTATGACAAGGTTGACGAGGAATTTGGCGATTTTTCTGATATAGAAGCAATCGGAAAGGACTACTACCTGATGTTTGACTTTATGGTCAATCACATTTCTGCAAGTTCTGAATATTTTCAGGATTTCCTGCAAAAGAAAGAATCTTCGGAATATAAGGACTTTTTCATTCGTTACAGCAAGTTCTGGAACGGCGAACCGACACAGGAGCAGATTGACAAGATTTACAAAAGAAAGCCCCGTGCGCCATATATTGAGGCTGAGTTTGCAGACGGCTCAAAAGAAAAAATCTGGTGTACATTCTGCGAGGAACAGATTGACCTTGATGTAACAACGGATAAAACAAAGGAATTTATCCGCCGTACATTAAAGGATATGTGCAGTCATGGTGCGGCAGTTATCCGCCTTGACGCTTTTGCGTATGCAGTAAAAAAAGCAGACACAAGCTGTTTTTTTATAGAACCGGATATCTGGGAACTGCTTTATGATATTGAAAAAATTGTGAAAGAGGAAAACGCAGAAATTCTTCCGGAAATTCACGAGCATTACACTATCCCTATGAAAATTGCAGAAAAGGGATTCTGGATATATGACTTTGCACTTCCGGTACTTACACTTCATGCACTTTACAATCACACCGGAAAGTACCTCAAAGACTGGCTTGAAAAGTGTCCAATGAAACAGTTTACAACTCTTGATACCCATGACGGTATCGGCATTGTTGATGTAAAGGACTTGCTGCCGGACGAGGAAATTGAAACTGTAAAGGAACAGATGTACAGTCAGGGCGCAAATGTAAAGAAAATCTACAGCTCTGAGGCGTACAACAATCTTGACATCTATCAGGTCAACACAACATATTATTCCGCTCTTGGCAACAATGACGACGCCTATCTGCTGGCTCGTGCAATTCAGTTTTTTGCTCCGGGTATTCCTCAGGTATACTATGTAGGAATGCTCGCAGGCTCAAATGATATTGAACTTATGGAGCGTACTAAAAACGGACGTGACATCAACCGCCATTATTATACTGCGGAAGAAGTTGAAAAGGAGCAGATCCGTCCGGTAGTTCAAAAGCTGAAAGAACTTATGACTCTCAGAAATACTCATCCGGCATTTTCTCTTGACGGTACAATAGAAGTCAGTACAGATGAGGATAAGCTCATAATTACAAGAAAATACGGTACAGAAAGCATTACGTTAAACGCAAATCTGTCAACCTATCAGTTTGATATAAAATAAACGAGGTGTCAATATGGCAATAAGAATTAATGAAGAAACCGGTTTGTTTCAGCTCATAACAAAAAATACTGAATATCAGATTAAAGCTGATAAATACGGCGTATTAAAGCATTTGTGGTATGGTGAGAAAACCGGAGCCGATATGGATTATCTGCTGAAATATCCTGATGTAGGATTTTCCGGAAATATATATGACGCTGGAAATGACCGCACTTACTCCCTTGATACTCTTCCGCTGGAATATTCCTGTGAGGGAGTTGGCGATTACAGAATACCGGCTGCCGCTGTGACTAATCCGGACGGCGGCAGCGCCCTTGACCTCAGATATCAGAGTTATCGTATCAGCAAAGGAAAGTACAGCATCAGCGGACTGCCGGCTGTATATGCAGATGAAAACGAAGCAGATACGCTGGAAATCATTTTAAAGGACACAGTTTCTGATATTGAAGTAACACTGAAATATGGCGTTATTGAAAAGCTGGATATTATAACAAGATGTGTTTCAATCACCAATATGGGAACTGAATCGGTCACAATTGCCAGAGCTGCAAGTCTTTGCCTTGATATTCCTCATGGGGACTGGGAATGGATACACTTTCACGGCAGACACGCCATGGAACGTCAGACAGAGAGAATGCCTCTGAATCATGGCATTCAGGAAAGTTCAAGCACAAGAGGGACTTCAAGTCATCAGCAGAATCCGTCCGTTCTGCTTTGTTCTCCCGACTGTACCGAAACCTCCGGCAGCTGTATTGGTGCAGCTCTTATGTACAGCGGCAGCTTTCAGACAAAAATACAGCTTGACCAGTTAAATCAGGTACGCCTTGTTATGGGCATTCATCCGGATATGTTTAACTGGGAGATTAAACCGTCTGACACCTTTGATACCCCGGAAGTAATACTTTCATACAGCGGCAGCGGCATGGAAACTTTGTCACATAATTTCCATAAGGTTATCCGTGAACACGTTTGCAGAGGCAAATATAAACTGGCTGAACGTCCGGTTCTGATAAACAACTGGGAAGCTACTTATTTCGATTTTGACGAACAGAAGATTCTTAAAATTGCCGGGCAGGCAGCAGAGCTCGGCGTGGATCTTCTGGTATTGGACGACGGCTGGTTCGGCAAAAGAGATGACGACTGCTCCGGTCTTGGGGACTGGTTTGTAAACGAGGAAAAACTCCACGGCGGACTTGGAAATCTTGCTGAAAAGATAAATGCAATGGGTATGAAATTCGGCTTGTGGTTTGAACCGGAAATGGTTTCAGAGAACAGCAATCTTTATCGTGAACACCCCGAATGGGCAATTAAGATACCTTCAAGAAATCCGGTCAGAAGCCGTTATCAGCTGGTGCTGGATATGACAAATCCGGAGGTTCGGGAATATCTTTTTGATACAATAAGCAGAGTTTTAAACAGTGCCAATATCTCTTATGTGAAATGGGACATGAACCGAAGTATCTGCGACTGGTACACGCCATGCCTTTCATCAACCAGACAAGGAGAAATGTCACATCGCTATGTACTGGGACTCTATGAACTCCTTGAACGTCTGACGACTGCTTTTCCGGATGTTCTCTTTGAAGGCTGCAGCGGCGGTGGCGGACGCTTTGACGCAGGTATGCTTTACTACTGTCCGCAGATATGGTGCAGTGATGACACAGATGCTTATGAGCGCACAAAAATACAGTATGGCACATCATTTTTCTATCCTGTTTCTGCCGTGGGTTCTCATGTTTCAGCTGTTCCGAACCACCAGACCGGAAGAGTAACTCCAATTGAAACAAGAGCTGTTACTGCTATGGCAGGAAGCTTTGGCTATGAACTTGATCTGAATACACTTTCGGACAGCGAAAAGCAAGAAGTAAAAGAACAAATCGTTCGATTTAAAAAAGACGGTCCGCTGATTCACAATGGTCTTTACTACAGGCTCAGCAATCCTATGACAGACAAATTTGCTGTGTGGGAGTATGCTTCGGAAAATCGTAAGGAAGTGCTTGTACACGGCGTTATTTTCCATACAGAACCGAATCACACACAGTATCATATCAGACTGCGTGGACTTTTGCCGGAGGTTAATTACCGCATTGCTGAAAACGGAAACATTTACAGCGGAGCCGCACTTATGAACGGAGGAATTTTACTTCCAAAGTCATGGGGAGATTATGCACCGATTGAAATACATTTTATTGCCGAAAACTAACAGGAGGACGCCTTATGAAATATCAGAAATTCAAAGAACAGCTTAATGATGGTAGTTTTGACAATGTCATAAAAGAACTCTACGGCAGTTCTGAACAGATAATTTCACATCAGAAAAAGCGTTATCTCGAAGCGATTGAAAAATTTAATGAATATTTTCCCGGACATGACGAGGTTCAAATTTACTCTGCACCGGGGCGTACAGAAATCGGCGGAAATCACACCGACCACCAGCATGGCTGTATACTAGCAGCAGCTGTGAATCTGGATATAATTGCAGTTGTTGCATTTCATAACGAGGGTGTCATTCGTTTAAAGTCCAGAGGACATTCCCGTAACCTTGTGAATCTTAGTGATCTTTCTGTGCAGAAGAAAGAAATGGGCAGTTCGTCAGCGCTGATTCGTGGGATTGCCTCCAGATTTCACGAAATGGGTGTCAAAATTTCCGGATTTGACGCATATACCACCTCTGATGTATTGAGCGGCAGCGGTTTATCCTCATCAGCGGCATTTGAAGTGCTGATCGGTACAATCATTGACAGCCATTACAATCACGGGAAAGCCGGTGCTGTGGAAATTGCAAAAATTGGTCAGTATGCGGAAAATATGTACTTTGGCAAAAAAAGCGGTCTTATGGATCAAATGGTAAGCTCTGTGGGCGGTCTGGTTTCCATTGATTTTCATGATACTGAAAATCCTGCCATAAAAAGCTTTCCCTATGACTTTGAAAAATCCGGTTACTGCCTGTGTGTTACTGACACAAAGGGCAGTCATGCCAATCTTACTGATGATTATGTTGCGGTGCGCTCTGAGATGGAAAGTATTGCGGAACAGTTTGGAAAAGCCATTCTGAGAGATGTGGATGAAAACGAGTTTTACAGTTCAATTCCAGAGCTGAGAAAAAAATGCTCCGACCGTGCCGTAATGAGAGCCGCACACTTCTTTGCGGAAAACAGACGTGCACTACTGGAGGCAGACGCACTATCAGAGGAAAATATGAATTGTTTCCTTGAACTTGTCAGACAGTCGGGAGAGTCATCAGCAACTCTTTTGCAAAATCTGTACTCCTGTTCAAATCCGACTGAACAGGCAATCCCCCTTGGTATTATGTTAAGCCAAAAACTTCTTGGAGAAAAGGGTGCTGTCAGGGTACACGGCGGCGGCTTTGCAGGAACGATTCAGGCATTCGTGCCTGCGGAAAAAGTAAATGAGTATTCACAGGAAATGAACCGTATTTTTGGTGACGGCAGCTGCTATATTCTGAGGATTCGTCCTGTGGGCGGTATAGAAATAACGGAGGGATAATGATGCGTATTTTAGTATTAGGCGGTGCAGGCTATATCGGTTCCCATACTGCACTGGAGCTTGTAAAAGCAGGACATGATGTAATTATTGCTGATAATCTTGTCACAGGATACCGCAGTGCAGTTCCGGAAACAGCAAAGTTTTATGAGGGAGATATCCGGGACGCTGCCTTTCTGGATGAACTGTTCAGTTCAGAGAAAATTGATGCTGTGATTCATTTTGCGGCATTTTCACTGGTAGGCGAAAGCGTTACCAATCCTCTGAAATATTATGACAACAATCTATGCGGCACAAAGGTACTGCTGGAAGCAATGGTGCGCCATGGCATTGACAAAATTGTCTTTTCTTCTACAGCGGCAACCTATGGCGAACCGGAGAACATTCCCATTCTGGAAAGTGACAGAACCTGTCCGACAAATCCATACGGTGAAACAAAGCTTGCCATGGAAAAGATGTTCCACTGGACGGCAAAGGCACACGGACTGCGTTATGTTTCCCTGAGATATTTCAATGCCTGCGGTGCAGACGAAAGCGGCACCATCGGAGAAGCACACAATCCGGAGAGCCATTTGATTCCCCTGATTTTACAGGTGCCAAACGGCAAGCGAGAGGCAATCTCTATTTACGGCACGGATTATGATACCCCCGACGGAACCTGTATTCGTGATTATATCCATGTTACCGACCTGGCACAGGCGCATATTCTTGCGGTTCAGTATCTGATGAACGGCGGAGAAAGCGATATTTTCAATCTGGGAAACGGCATCGGCTATTCTGTCAGAGAAGTGATTGAAACTGCAAGAACTGTTACCGGACATTCTATTCCGGCAATAGAAACCGAACGTCGTGCCGGCGATCCTGCAAGACTGGTTGCTTCCAGCGAAAAGGCACGGAAAATCCTTGGCTGGAATCCGGTGCATGACAGCCTGGAAGAAATCATTGCAAGTGCATGGAACTGGCACAAAAATCACCCCAACGGATATAAAGAATAGGAGTTGAGCATATGATTTATGATGATATTCAGCGGCTGATAAGCTACGCTATAAAAAACGAACTGATAACTTCAGAGGACGTTTATGTTATACGCAATCAGTTTATGGAGGTGTTTCAGCTGACCGACTGGCAGGAATCCGTAGCAGACTGTCATGATGCCGACATTGATACATTGCTCTGTCCACTTGTTGATTATGCCTGTTCACATAATATCATTTCTGACACAACTGCCTCCCGTGAATTGTTTGATACAAAGCTTATGGGTATTCTTACACCCATGCCCAGAGAGGTGACAGCTGAATTTCGTCAATGTTATGCAAAATCTCCGGAAACAGCCACAAACTGGTATTATGATTTCAGCAAGAAACTGAACTATGTCCGTCAGGGCAGAATTGCCAGGGATTTAAAGTGGACCTACGAATCCGAGTATGGTACACTGGATATCACCATAAATCGTTCCAAACCGGAGAAAGACCCGAAAGATATTGCCGCTGCAAAATCAGTTCAGACTGCAGCTTATCCCAGGTGTCAGCTTTGTCCTGAAAATGCAGGCTTTGCAGGAAATCTGAATCATCCAGCAAGACAAAATCTGCGCCCGATACCATTGATAATCAGCGGAGAACCATGGCAAATACAATATTCTCCCTATGGCTATTACAATGAGCATTGCATTGTATTCAATGAAAATCATACTGCAATGTAAATTGATGATACAGTCTTTGAAAAGCTGTTTGATGTACTGGATTATCTTCCCCATTATTTTGTCGGCTCAAATGCTGATTTGCCGATTGTAGGTGGCTCAATTCTCAGTCATGAGCATTTTCAGGGCGGAAGATACACATTTGCAATGGAAAGAGCACAAATTGAA
>CAMCMW010000006.1 GCA_945876155.1 uncultured Ruminococcus sp.
GCCTGTCCGGTATTAAACGGCGGGTCTATATAAATACATTTTACCTGTCCAGCAAAATCCGCTTCTAATGCCTTTAATGCAAGCAGATTATCTCCGTGTATCAGCATATTTTCTGTGTCCGGTGCGGCTTTTGTGTTTGAAAGCTCCGGTTTCTCTATAAGTAGGCGTGGCTCGACCTTGATTTCCTTGTCTTTACCGTACCATGTCAGTTCAAGTTTGTTTACCATTTTGTACCTCCTGGAAAAGAGCAAAATACCCCAGTATATCTATAATTATACCACAAAACGCACAATCCGTCAATTAGCAAACCATCTTTTTTCTCTGTTTCATAGCCCGCTGTATAGGTCTTTCGTTATAGATGTTGGAAAACTTCTATATTAGTACCGACCTAATGGCAGGGGATTCTTTTTACTTGACAAATTGAACATTGTTCAAGGAGGGCTTATGAGAGATAAGGAAGAGGTAAAAGAAACAATTATTACTGTGGCAACAGAACTGATAGAGCAGTCCGGAGGAGATATCAAAGCAATTACTGCCCGTATCTACCGCCTTTGCCGAGGACGGATTGTACCTGGGCTGCGGAGTAAATCAGATTAAGAATAAATATACAGAAATTCTTGTTCCCGCATTCTTTTTCGCATTACAGCACAGCTTTATACCAACGCTGTTTGACGCAAGATACATAATTTACCGGTTTTTATCATTTCTTCCGCTTACTGTAATTCTGTGTTATCATTATTACAAGTACAGAAATCCATTGCCAATTATGGCAGGTCATGCAGTTATTGACCTGGCAACTGCGGTACAGATACTTGCAACCTCAGCTGTTCCGGGAATGTATGAGAAGATGTGTGGAATGTGAGCTGATGATTATTACAGAATTTTTTCGCAAAGTTGGTTATAAAAAATTGCTCTGCCAATAATACCTTGAGTAATTGGCAGGGCAATAAATTTTTGTCTTAAGGCTACCGTGATTTTTGATATAAAAATCAACTTTCTCTACTGTTCTTTACAACACAACGCTTTCCGCAGAATGCGATACCAAATTTAACGATATTTCTGTACCCCTCATTTTCAAGACTTATTTCATACTGTTTATCTTCAATCTGAACCAGAGCAGCGTCACACAGTCTGTCAAGTTCTTTTTCGCTGGCGGCAGATTTTATTTCGATTATCACAGCTGAATCGTGGGTAAGCACATTTTTAATTACAATGTCACTGCGACCGATACCGGATTCACGATTTGACTCAACGAGATAATCATCAGAAAATTCCAGCAGTCCCACAAGAAAACCATGATAGAAATTTTCATATCCGTCATGATAACTTATGCTTTTGAGCAGCCACCTGTTGACCTCAAGCTGAAATGTTTCAGCATCTCCGTTAAGAACAGCTTTAAGCAATACAGATTTATCAGCTGCACGGACGGAATCATCGAACCATTGCCTGAAAGTATTCTCGTATATTGAAACAACCTCAAGATTAGGGATAACAGCCTCAAAACATGTCTGAATACCGTTCATATATCGTTTTACTGGTTTAAGATAACCTGTGTGAAGAAGAAAACTCCAGATGTATTCGGACTTTACGTCCATATTGACATATGTTATGTCCTCAAATAAAGGTTTGTTTATTGAACCACCCGTTATAAGCTTTTCAATCTCATCACGGATACGGCGGTCACTTTTAGAAATAAGCTCATGGATAATACTGTTGGAGCTTGTGTTTACCCAATAAGGCTGTAATCCGAGTGCTTCACCGCTAAGAGTTTCCTGTATGAATTTAACAATACTCCATGGATTGTATATATCAGTATTACCGAAAAGATATCCGTCATACCATTTTTTCAGGTCGTCAAATCTGTCATCAAGATTATAATAATCAAGCAATTCACAGACTTCTTTCTCTGTAAATCCAAAACAATCTGAAGAACTATTGCTTGTTATAGAATAAACAGAAAGATTGTTAAGACCAGTAAAAATACTCTCCTTAGATATACGCAGACAACCTGTAAGCACTGCAAATTCAAGGGAATCGTTGGTTTTGAGTACACTCTCGAAAACAGACCGAATCAAGTCAATCATCTTGTCATAGAAGCCGTTGAAGTAAGCATTTTCAAGCGGTACATCATATTCATCAATCAGAACAATAACTTTCTTTTCATAATATTCATATAAACAGTCAGACAAAAGCCGTAATGCCGTCCAGTATACCGAGTCGTCGGCAGTATCGCTGCAAATCATTTCCAGAGTGTTTTTGTTGGCGGTCATAATACAGTCAGCCGTTAAAAGTTCTCTGTGTCGCCACACTTCAGTCTGAACTAAATTTTTGAATTTCATAAAAACAGATTCAAAAGTTGCTTGTTTCATACTTTTCAGAGAGATACTGATAACAGGATACTGTCCCATATACGCCTTATATTTATCTCCGGCATCTGATATTTTCAGATTATCAAACAAGTATGCATTATCTTCCTTAGTTTTTTCAAAGAATCTTTTCAGCATACTCAGATTAAGTGTTTTGCCGAATCTTCTTGGACGGGTAAAAAGCGTAACCTTTGAACCGCTGTCAAGAATATCCTTTATAAGTAATGATTTATCGACGAAATAACAGTTTCTGTCGATTATTTCCTTAAAATCCTCTATCCCGATTGGTATGACTTTTTTGTCAGGCATTTGTTTCACCTCGCAGACGGTAATTACGGATATTATTCTGATTATAGTATACCATGCTTAATGTTAAAAATCAAGGTGAGAATAGTGGAGAATTTCTCATCAAATGTGTTGATATGAAGTCGTTTTTCTATTATTTCAAAATTTCAAATATATATTATTGTGATACAGTCAGACCGCCGCATCTGCGGCGGTTTTAATTGTATAACAATGCAAAGGAGGACAGTAATTTGTTTAAGAGCGAACGCTACATGACAAAAGGAGTGCAGTCGGATATACCGGTTGTGCTCCAGATTTTTATGTGGGACTGTATCAAAGCAGTTCCGGAGCAGGATTATCTGCAACTCTTCCTGCTCTCAGAGGTTGACGGAAAGCAAAAAGTTGTTCACGAGCAGGAAGTACCCGAATACAAACGTGAATACTTACTTGCATTCCCAGAGCCAATTAATGCAAAGGTCTATGTTATTGATGACGGTGACCATTGCACCATGCTTTTGGCAGAAGAATACTAAGCAGCGTGACGCTGCACCCATTTCGGGCATAACTAAGAAGAAACTTTAGTTTACTGCACGAAGATTTACCAAAATCAATTAATAAGGTTGAAAATAGCCGGTCCACGTGACCGGCTCAAACTATTTTTGGAGGTATAATATGGAAGAAAAAATTATTTGCTCACACTGCGGAGAAATCATTGAGGACGATGATTACGGACACATTAACGGTGAGGTTATATGTTCCGACTGTATCGAAAGATACTGAACAACCTGTGAACGCTGTGGAGCGTTAATGTGGGATTCGGACAGTTACGGTGACGATTACACAGTACTCTGCCGTTCCTGTTACGAAAATTACTATACACGCTGTTACGAGTGCGACACGCTTATTCACAATGACGACGCATACGCATATGACAATGAATATTACTGCCATGAGTGTTACGACAACGTCTGCTGTGGTGATTCTATCCACGATTACAATTACAAACCCGAACCAATATTTTACGGTGATGGTTCAAGGTACTTCGGCGTGGAGCTGGAAATCGATATTGGTGGTAAGGACGGTGCTTACGCTGATGAAATACTTGCTATATCCAACGATTCCGACGAGCATATCTACATAAAGTCGGACGGTTCGCTTAATGACGGAATGGAAATCGTAACACACCCTATGACCTTAGAGTATCACAAAGATTTCTGCTGGAAAGACATTATGCGTAAAGCAGTATCTCTCGGTTATCGTTCACATCAGACTTCAACCTGTGGTTTGCATGTTCATGTCAACCGTAACAGTTTGGGTGAAACATTACAGGAGCAGGAGGAAGTCATTTCCCGTATTCTGTACTTTGTAGAGCATCACTGGCTTGAATTGCTGAAATTTTCTCGCCGTTCAGAAGCAACTATGAACCGTTGGGCAGCTCGTTACGGTTATGAGTCTACTCCCAAAGCAATCATGGATAAGGCTAAGAAAAATTGCTGTGGACGTTACGCCGCAGTAAACCTTTGCAACTACCATACCGTGGAGTTCAGAATGTTCAGAGGTACCCTTAAACATAATACACTGATTGCCGCATTGCAGCTCGTTAATGAGATTTGCAATGCGGCTTTTTCTATGTCTGATGAAGAAATGCAGAAGCTGTCATGGTTTGAGTTTGTGTCAGGACTTGACGAACCGGAGCTGATTCAGTATCTGAAAGAACGCAATCTGTATGTAAATGAAACCGTTGATTCCGAGGAGGAGATGTAAATGAACAAGTTTGAAATCATAAAAAAGGTAACTAAGAACCCGTTGCCTTTGGGAACGCCATTCGGTGCTACGGAGGTAATAAAGCTTATTACACTGATTGCTGCAACGTGCTTTGCCGGAAAGGTCGAGGAAATCATCAAGGATTTAATGAGTTCCGAGAAATCGTCCGGAACAAATTACATTGATCACAGGGAGGACAGATAGTTATGTGTGCATTATTTGGCTGGCTTGACTGCGGTAAGAAATTACCGCACAAGCTTTTGAAAAAATTTACTCAGGAACTGGCTAATGCCGCTGAAGAACGTGGAACAGATGCAAGCGGTATTTCATACGTCAAAAACGGAAAGGTCACGATTTACAAAAAGGCAAAGCCAGCTCATAAGATGAAATTCACCTTTCCCGAAAATATTACCGCTGTTAGGGGTCACACAAGACTGGCCACACAGGGTAATCAGAAGTTCAACTTCAACAACCACCCATTTTACGGAAAGGCAGACAAAGAGTTTGCCTTTGCTCACAATGGCGTACTGTATAACGACGATACCCTCAGAAAAGAAAAACAGCTTCCCAAAACGTATATCGAAACTGACAGCTATGTTGCAGTCCAGCTCCTGGAAAAGCAGGGTAAGCTTGATTTAGATTCTCTCAAATCTATGGCAGAAGATGTACAAGGCAATTTCACTTTTACCATACTAGACCAGTACAACACACTTTACTTTGTCAAAGGTTCAAGTCCTATGTTTTTGATATACTTTGAAAAGCTCGGACTTTTCGCATACGCTTCAACTGAAAGCATTATGTCAAAGGCAATGCGAAAATCAGGTCTGAACAAATACAAATACAGTAGAATTATGCTAAACGAGGGAGATATCCTGTCCATAGATAAAAACGGCAAGACTGAAGTATCTGAGTTTGAAACCTTTTCATATCAGTATGGTTTTAGCTACTCTGGTAATGATTATGGCTGTCATGAGGAACTGCTCCTTGAAATGTGTACATGCTTTGGTGTTTCGGAAGATGATATCATGCTGCTCCTTGACTTTGGCTACACAGCTGACGATATTGAAGAAATGCTCATGGATTCTGACTTGCTTAAAGAAACTCTTGCTGATATCAAAGAAATGAATGAGTATGAGGATTTGTGGGAGTGTTGCGTTTGAACAAGTAACATGTGACAAAAAGGCAAGTACCGCCTTGTTTTAAAGCCGTAAGATAAAACCAAAAAGGAATTTCACAAGGCTTTTGTTCCGCATATTGATAATCAGTAAGAATGAAAATATATGATGAGACCGGCAGAAAAGATAGCCGGTCTTATCTTTTTGATGCAATGACTTTTTTATTTCAGCAGATTGTTCTTCATGTTCAGTATATTTCTGATTATAGAATTCTTAGTTTTTCAGACAGTCTGACTTGTCTTTATGCATTGATAGTTTCTGAATGATTTAACAGTATTTTAACCTTAACATGATAGAAAAACAAATTTCTTTCCAGTATAATATCATTTGGGTATTAAACCAAACAAATTCAATTGGAGGAAATTGTAATGAAAAAACGTTTTCTGAAAGTTATTGCATTTACCGCAGCTGTAACAATGGCAGCCGCTATGATCACAACTGCCAGTGCAGCGATTCCAAGCGATGGTTCTACCAATGCAGAAGAATTTGCAGCTGCAAACAACAATACTGCAAACTGGGAAAACTGGAAAGCTAACTGGGATACAGTCAGAGATAACTGGGAATATGTTTCAATAACACCCGGCAGTAATGAGAGCGAAATGAACTTTGCATGGTATTCTCAGACGAGAACTGTATGGTTCACCGTAAGCGAAAAAGAAGATATGAGCAGCCCTGTATTTTCAAGAGTTATTGTCGGAACAGCTGATGACAGTATAAAAAAAGCTGATGTTCAGTATTACGCTTGCAGAACATCTGTCAGCAATCTTTCCGCCGGTACATATTATTACAGGATTGGCAGCGGAGAAGTAAACAGCTTTGATGTAAAGGACACTTCCGATGGATTCAGCTTTATTTTTGTAGGCGACCCTCAGATTGGTTCGTCAAACAGCATGAAAGGAAGCAAGGCAGATTCAGAAGAGGCTCTTGCAAAATTCTACGGTTTACAGTCTGACGCTGTGAGAAGTGATTCTTTCAACTGGAATTACACTCTCACCAAAGCACTTGAAAAGTCAGCTGACGCAAGCTTTGTCCTTTCTGCCGGCGATCAGATTCAGTCGAGAAAAAAAGATGCTCCTGCGATTGCAACAGACAATACTTTCTCTGAGGTTGAATACAGCGGTTTTCTCAGTGCGCCGGTGCTGCGTTCGCTCCCTTTAGCACCTACAGTAGGAAATCATGATGCATCCATGCCAAACTACACATATCACTTCAATACTCCTAATAACAGTGAACTGGGTTCAAACGGAATCGTAGGCGGAGACTACTGGTTTACTTATGGAAACGCATTGTTTATGGTCCTCAACACCCAGGATACTAACACCGAAGAACATAAACAGTTTATTGAAGAGGCTGTTGCAGCCAATCCGGATTCAACATGGAGATTTGTAACACTTCATCAGGATATATACGGTTCTGCTGAACATTCCAATGAACCTGAAATCACTGATCTGAGATATCAGCTTGTTCCGTATTTTGAGGAAAACGATATTGACGTTGTATTTTCAGGTCACGACCATGCTTATTCAAGAACATTGATGCTTAAAGGCGCAGAAAAAACATCTGCATATTATGATGACAATGAAGATGAATATGACGAGATGTTTGAGTATGACATTGATACTGATGAGGAAATAAGCGGTCCGGTTTATACAGCTTATCAGATGATCAAGGATGACACTGCAGATGAAAAGCAGAAGGCTTATCTTGAATATCTTGACGCCGTAAACGATAAAAATGCAATTGAAGAAACGGGTACTGAAACTGCTGTAAACCCAGACGGTATTCTTTACATGACTGCCAACTCTTCTTCGGGCAGCAAATACTATGACCTTACTTCAAGAATGCAGTCCTATGTTGCCGGAAGGTGGCAGGAGGATATTCCGACATATTCTGTTGTGGATATCACAGATACAACATTTACAATCAATACATACAGAACTGATACAAATGAAAAAATTGATACTCAGTTTACAATCGTAAAAGAAACTGAACCGGAATATATATCAGGCGATATATCAGGAAATGGCAGGATAGATCTTTACGATGCAATTGAAATATGTAAGAACATAATGGGAATGAGAACTTTTAATGACGAGGAAAAGGCTGTTGCTGATTACAACGGCGACGGAGTTATTGATTTGTATGATGCAATCGGAATAGCTAAGAAATTACTTGAAAAATAAAAAAATAGAGTTTATTCCTCATATATAAAAACACCCCACCGGGCAAGCAGACCAATCCAGTCCGCCACCCGGTGGGGTCATATTTTTTGTGGTTCTGAAAAGTAAATTAGGGCTCTCATATGGTATCAAGCCTCTCATTTCTTGCATCTTCAACAGAAATATCTGCAGGCAGTATACCAAAGAGAGAGTTGGCAATATCCACCCTGTCCTGGTTTGGATTTGTGAGCTTAGCAACTACTTTTCCGTTTTTTGTAATATAAATATCCTCAGTTTCGGCAAGCATGAGATACTTTCCGAAGTTCATTTTAAACTCAGTATCAGTAATAGACGTATTCATGCCCCCTTTCATTTTCTAAGTATATTATAGCGCAATCGTTCGATTTGGTCAACACGTATCGGACGATTTTTTGGATGTGATAAAATGGCAGAGGTGTTTCACCGTCTGCATCTAATAGAGTCTTATGGAACAGGTATACGCCGTATTTACGACAATTACAAAAACACAGCCTTGCATAGAAATAACAAGCAATACATTAATTTATTATACAAGGAATCAAAGTTCTAAACTCAAACCTGTTTGGCAGAGAAACTTGTGTACAATATTCATACCAGACCTGCGAATCCGCCACTGCAGAAAAAGCACATAGTATATAAAAATGGGCAATGCAATTTTCTGCATTGCCCATTTATGCTGTTTGTTGTATATTAACCCAGACTGTTAAAACTTCCGCTTTTCACATCGCTGTAAACCACAGTCGTTGTACCAGTGGACTTATCCTTAACCACAGCGTATCCTCTCGCATAGACCACAGCGTCCGTGCTTGTGCCGACTGAAACGTTCAGATAGTCCATACCGGTTCCCGAAGTACCAGTAAATTCCATATATTTCACCTTAGTCGGGAGAACCGAGTAATCCGAATCGGTAAACCTCATAAGTGAATCCTCGTCGCCCTTGCCGAAAACGCTTGTGCTGTTGCCGTAGATTATACCGTGTCCGACAACCTCATAATCAGACGGAATATCCCTTGTGAACTCAAATCTCACGTAGTTTTTCACACCGCTTACGAAGGAATACGCATTTGAGGAGTAAACGACTGGTTCCGGCTTTACCTCAGTATCAGCGTAAATTGCATAGATATCCCTGTCAGCGGATACGTAAAACCTGAAAAGCTCTCTTGTACCCAGTTTTCTTGTACCCTCCGGAGTATCAGACCAGTGTGAGAAAACCTTGCCTTCAATAACAGGCACTGAAACGCTTGCGACTGTTCCGGACTTGTAAACTTTAGTACTGCTCAATGTACCGTCAAAGTAAATACTTACCGTGTACTCATCAGGAGTTTCCGCACCGCAGTCACGGCATGAACCGTTTATAAAAGTATGCGCACCAGTAATCTTATCCCCGCAGACCGTACACTCTTTAGCATGGGAATTATCTGAGCAGTCATAGAAATCGCCGTAGGTGTGGGCTGCGAGGGGGGTCAGATACCTTTTCTCGATCATCAGCTCATTGCATATTCCGCAGTAGGTTTGCAGTGTGTAAGAACCCTTGACTGCACAAGTGGACGGGATAACGTTGATTTTTTTCGCATATCCGGCAACGTGCTGGCAGGCTTCAGATTGTCCACAGGTTACGCAGAAACCGTCCTGGTAATGATGAAAGCCGACAAGTCCGCAGACTGTTCCGTCTGTAAATTCTTCGGTGGGTTTTCCGAGGACATCAGTTCCGACTGTACCACCATTATTTACACCAACAGGTTTTCCGTTGCTGTAAACAGTGCTGTTATAATAGCAGTTTGTGATTTCTGCTGTTCCATTATTTTGAACACAATTATATCCGCACACGCCGCCGACATAAGCACCAGTACCTGTTGCAGTGACAGTGACATTGCCTGTGCTATAGCAGTTTGCGATTTCTGCTGTTCCACCTTGAACATTAACATAATTCACTCCGCACACGCCGCCGATAAAGTGTGTACCAATATTTGTTGCAGTGACATTGCCTGTGCTATAGCAGTTTGTGATTGTTGCTGTACTAGAAAAAGCCGCATTATCTCCGCACACGCCGCCGACATGAGCACCAGTATCTGTTGCAGTGACATTGCCTGTGTTATAGCAGTTTGTGATTGTTGCTGTACTATGATAAGCCAAATTCTTTCCGCACACGCCGCCGACAGAGGATAAAGCTTCGACATTGCCTGTGTTATAGCAGTTTTCGATTGTGCCGGAATTAGTTCCGCACACGCCGCCGACAAAACTATTACCATAGAAATAGGAATCAACAACGCCCACATTGGAAACCTTGCCGCCGCTTCCTACATAGCCGAACAAGCCGACCCATCTTCCGGTATTTTGACTTGTATCATTGAAATACAATCCGCTTACAGTAAATCCCTTTCCGTCAAATGTGCCGGTGTATTGGTTTGAACTGTTACCGATAGGCGTCCAGCTTGTGAAGTTTGTGCTCTCAGTAGTATTAAGCGCACCGTTTATAAGAACATTGCTGTTCACGGTAATATTGTCTGTGAGGACTGCGTTTGCGGCTTTGTTCTGCTTTGTGCCGTTCGGATTTGTACCCTCATTATAGTCGCACACGCTTGAATCACCGCTGACAAGTCCTGCAAACCAGTAAAGCTGACTTGCGTTGGAGATTTCGTATGTGCCGTTGCTGTTCTTATTCGCCGGTTCATATTCTTTGCAATTTATACACTTAAAACCATTACTTGCCTGAGGGGAATGGTAACCGATATTTTCGCAGAATGTGCTATTGGAAAAATTTACAGTTGGTATGCCAGTAATTGAATCAGAACCAGAACCAGAGCCAACGCCTGTTGTAGATTTAGTGTTGTCATAATAGCAGCTTGCAACTATGCTGTTTTCATCATTAGTTCCGCACACACCGCCTGTCACAGAGTCTGCGCCAGCAGAAACTGAACCTGTACTATAGCAACTCTTGGTTGTTCCATTAGAGATGTTTTGTCCGGTCACGCCGCCGACTTTAGCATTACCGAACTCTGTGCTGACATCGCTTTCATTATAGCTGTTTTCGACTGTGCTGTTTTCATTAGTTCCGACAACGCCGCCTATCACAAATTCATTGGTATCTTCTTCGCTAAGATATGTGGGTGCGCTGCTTAAATACATGACTGTGTTAGTGTTCACGTTGGTAGGAGCAATTGAACTTAGTTTTTCTAATTTAAACTCTCCTGAATTAGAGCAAGATGAAAGCTTTCCGGAATTTGTGTTAAGTCCGCTCAAGCCGCCGGCTATAACGCTCAGATTTTTCAAATCGTCAGGGACGCTTAATTCTAATGTATTATTTGTGCAGTTACTGATAACACCTGCATCATTATTTCCGCTCACGCCTCCCAGATTGGCTTTAAGACGTCCACTCTCAGTGCTTGATAACGATTCCGGAAGTTTAAGAGTAATCCCATTGCTTTGGCATTTTTTGATAATTCCTTTTGCGTTCTTTCCGACCAAGCCGCCTGCGTTAATCAGATTTTCTCCTGATGTTAAGTTGGTGAGGTCTATGTTGAGATTGGCTTTAATAGCAGAGCAATTCTCAATTGTGCCGGAATTATATCCGCAAAAGCCGCCGATATTGCCTGAACCGCTGACTGCCTCTGCGGTAATGCATTTTGTGACATAGCCTGTGTTATGGCAGTCTGTGATTCTGCCGACGTAATTATATCCGCACACGCCGCCGACATCATTTGAACCGTTGACTGTGCCTGTGTTATTGCAGTCTGTGATTGTGCCACTGGTATTATATCCGCACACGCCGCCGACATAGTCTGAACCGCTGACTTCGCCTGTGTTAATGCAATCTGTGATTGTGCCGTAATCTTTTGCTCCGCACACGCCGCCGACATCGTTTGAACCGCTGACTGTGCCTGTGTTATGGCAGTCTTTGATTGTGCCACTGGTATTATATCCGCACACGCCGCCGACCTTAGTTGAACCACTGACATTGGCTTCGTTATGGCAGCTTGTGATTGTGCCTTCTAAATTCCTTCCGCACACGCCGCCGACATAGCTTGAACTGCTGACTGTTCCTGAATTATAGCAGTTTGTGATTGTGCCTTTATTATATCCGCACACGCCGCTGACATAATCAAAACCTTTGAAATCGGAATCAACAACGCCCACATTTTTAATTGTGCCTTTATTATAACCGAACAAGCCAACACAGCTTGTGCTTGTATCATTGAAATACAATCCGCTTATGGTGTGCTCCTGACCGTCAAATGTGCCGGTGTATTGGTTACTATAGCTGTTACCGATAGGCGTCCAGGTATAAGCGTTTACTGTACCGTCATCGTTAAACTCTCCAAATTCTTTGTTAACGAAAATATCCTCCGTGAGTTTTGCACAGGCGGCTCTGTTCTGCGTTACACCGTCAGTACCGTTTACACAAGCCGCAAACCAGTAAAGCTCTGCCGCTGTTCCGATTTTGTAAGGGCTGTCTGAACTGCCGTTACCCTCTTTCGGTTCTGACAGTTCGACTGTTGCCGCACTCGCAGACAGTCCCCATTGGATATTGCTGAATATTCCACTTGGGAAATATAACAGCATTGTCATGAACATAACCGCCGCTGATATAAATGCGGTGGATTTTTTGAATGTTTTAACCATATGTTTTCCTCCTTTATTTGTAATAAAAATTTACATTATTTTGATACTATTATTATACGATATTTTAATAGTATTGTCAAGATTTTTGATTACTGTCTTTACAGTCAGCATAATTAAATATTGAACCAGAAAGAAATATTAGGAAGTGCTGTAATAATCTGGATAGTCGTTTTGTTTCTGATAATTACAATCCCTCTTTGCAGCTATTATGTGGAAGAAAGCAGACAGCCTGTGGAAAACGTCAGCAAAAAAGGTAATGACAAAAAACGCAAAAAGAAAAAGAGGAAATGATTTGCGTTTCTAAGCATTGTTGAAAATAAATATTGACAGTCGCACTATTATTTGGTATACTTATTATAATTCAAATATATTATTTAAAAACTCAGGAGGCATAGTAATGGGTAAAAAATTATTATCGGCAGTAATTACGGGAAGTCTGCTTTTTACATTTACAGCCGGATACACCACCATTGACAAACCGGTTTCCGCATTAAGCATTATTGCCACGGTCACCAGCGTTTCTGTTGAAAAAGATGTGATTGCCGTCGGCGAAAGTGTACAGCTGGAGCTGGAATGGAGTACCGGAGCGAAACAGGAATTATTCTTCACTTCAAGTGATGAAAGCGTTGCCGCAGTAGACCAGGACGGTATTGTTACGGGAATCGGAAACGGTACTGCTGAAATTACAGTATCACATTCAAACTATGGTTCCGACAAAACAATAACCATTACAGTTTCAGAAGATGTGAGGGAAAGCGTCTGCTGCAACACATCTGAGCTTACTCTCGGCACAAAGCTTTACAAATATGACAAGCTTCATTATGACGGCAAAAATATCGGTATGACTGCAAATATTGTAAATGACAAGGGCGGTTACGATATTGCATATCTGTCAGAAGAAGACTATACTCTGCCATTTGACGCAGAACTGGTTGGTATTGACGGTCTTACTATATACCTTGCACCGGAGCTTGAAAACGTTAAATACATCGACGGAAGAACTCTTTCAGTGGGTGATGTCATTGATACAAGTTCACATCTGCTTTGTTATGATTACCATATCAACAAATGTGTACTCCCTGTTTTTCTGCCGGAATATTATGAAGAATATATCGGTGAGGGCGAAATAAGGGTTCAGGATATCGACCACGAAAATAAGACTATTACTCTTGAAGCCGTTGAAGAAAAGTCGGAAATTGACACTCTCTTAACAGACTTTAATGCACTTCTGAATGCTCAGATTGTTACAGTATCAGATAACAGGGCACTTGTGGTTTTCCGTCCTATGGTACAGCAGAACGGCTGTGTGATTGAAGCTGATAAAATGGAATGGGGTGTTTACGGTACAGCTGATACCACCTTTGTCACAGAAACTCTGCTGAACAGCATTTCCTATGATGAGAACGAAGCAGTTGCTTACTGCTTAATTACCGCTGATTCTCCAGGTACAGTTTGTGTTAAGGGAAAGGAAATAACGCAGTACGGAACAGGTATAGAATTTTATGTATACATGACTGTTGATGAAAATGGTAATTTCAACCCGGATTATGTATTGCTTGGTGAACCAGAACAAGGTGACGTCAACGCTGACAGTGCTTTCAGCATTGCTGATGTGGTTGAATTCCAGAAATGGCTTGCTGCACCTGATACAAATGTCGCTTACCTGGATACTGCTGATTTCAACAGTGACGGCAGACTTGATGTATTTGACCTTTGTCTGATGAAACGTAAATTAATTGATACAGTAACAGATAATATATAAAGTTTGCAAAATAACTTAAAAATCCGTATTATGCAAGATACGGATTTCAGAATGTCGAAAAAGTCCAAAACAAAGGGATGCCCTGCAAGAGAGGGCGTCCCCTTTGTTTAGTCAGTCTGAATCCGCCTTGTTTTTCCAAGACGGATTTTTGCTGTTTAATCTTTGTATTCAGAGTCTATTCCCAGAAATTCCTCAAGGGAAAGTCCGCTTTCGTAGACCTCAGTTGCTTTGTCGATACCGAGATATCTTATGTGCCACGGTTCATACTGATATCCGGTATACTCTTCCTTGCCCTCCGGAAAACGTATTATAAATCCGTATCTGTGGGCATTTGCTGCAACCCAGTCACTCTCCGGAGTATAGCCGAAGGAATCATCAATACTGTTAAGGTCAAAGGCAAGACCTGTCTGGTGGTCGGAATGTCCCGGACGTGAAGAATAGGTGTCGGCAACTTCCTGACCGTCCTGAGCAACATAGTTATTGTAAATTCTCTCCTGGTCATAGTATGAGCGATAGCCGGAGGAAATGTAGATGTCAAGACCCTCTGCTGCTGCGTCTGCTGCCATTTCGCTGAACGCCTCCAGCGCCTCCTCACTTGCTCCCGGATCGTAATCGGCAGGGAGGGAATAGGTCTTGTTGGCAATAAGGATACCGTCAATGTATGTAAGACCGTCTTCCTCGATAACTTCATGCTCGCTGTCAGTATCACCGGATTCAACGTAGACTCTCAGCTGTGCGCTTTTGTCGGTTGCACTGATTTTAACAGTTATATCGCATGAGCCCAGAGACTGTCCGGTGATAATACCGCCGTCAACAGTGGCAACGGAACTGTTGGAGCTTTCCCAGATATATCCGCCGCCGGAACCGGTTTCGTTTACCACTTCAGCGGTATAGCTTTCGCCCACCTTTATGGTAATCTGCTTTTCTTTAAAGTAAATACTTCCCTGCAAATTGCTGTTTCCGCCGTCAACCGGAATTTCTTCGCTGCTTTCGTCAGACTGTACGGTGGACTGGGATGCCTCAGACGTACTCTTGATAGGTTCGCTGTCCTTTGAAACGAATATGATTATCAGCAAAGCAATAAGTGTGACAAGAACTGCGCCTATGCAGATAAGCAGCACCGCCTGTCTTCGACGATAAATTTTCATTTTTTCTTCCCGTGTCATTTTATCTCTTCTTTCCTTCAAAAATTTCAAGGCTATTTCAATAAATATAGCATATTCCATAAAATTTGTCAATTTAATTTATACAGTTATTTTTTTAAAACCCTTGATATTTTTATGGAAATAATGTATAATTATATAAATAGTTCGTGGAATTTACTAAAATAATGTACGAATTACAAAATAATTTTAGAGGGAGAGTAAGCTTATGAGCATTAAAAAGAAGTTATTCGGACTGATTACAGCGGTCGCTCTTACAGTTTCAGCTGTTCCGGCGGTTATAAACACAAGCCAGCAGGTTTCAGCGGCTGAAGATGTTACCAACACTATGGACTGGGGTACGCTTGAAATCGGCGGCGGCGGTTTCGTTTCGGGTATCGTTACCGGTCAGAAGGACATGTACCTGA
>CAMCMW010000007.1 GCA_945876155.1 uncultured Ruminococcus sp.
AGTGTACTCACCGATTTTTCTAAACTTAGTGTACCTTGCTTCAAGCAAAATGTCAATATCTTTTTGCAAATTTTCTCTTATAGTATCTGACAAAAATTCTTTAATATTTTCTGCAATTTTATCTAAATCGTAGTGAGCGCTGCCGTTGGGCTCTTCTATGACAGCTTCTGCCACACCCATTTCAAGCATATCTTCAGCAGTAATTCTCAGAATTTCACAGGCTTCCTGCTCCCTGCTGCCGTCTTTCCAGAGTATGCTTGCACAGCCTCTCGGTGAAATTACCGAATAAAGGGCATTTTCCAGCATGGCAAGCCTGTCGCACACGCCAAGAGCCAGCGCACCGCCGCTGCCGCCTTCGCCCAGTACAACAGAAGTCACAGGGGTTCTCAGGCGCATAAATTCCATAATGTTTTTTGCAATAGCCTCGCCCTGTCCTCTTTCTTCAGCTTCAACGCCGCAGAATGCACCGGGAGTGTCGATAAAGCAGATAACTGGTCTGTGGAACTTCTCAGCCTGCTTTGCAAGTCTTAAAGCCTTTCTGTAACCCTCAGGGTGGGGCATGGCAAAATTGGTTTTCTTGTTCTCGTTGAGATTTCTGCCCTTTACTTCCGCTATAACTGTTACCGGAATGTCGTCCAGACGGGCAATGCCGCCAAGTATCGCAGCGTCATCACCGTAGTATCTGTCACCGTGCATTTCGTAAAACTCGTCGAATATCAGCGGTATATAGTCATTTATTGTGGGACGGTTCTTGTCACGCAGTATCTCCTGTCTCTCCCACGGAGTTTTTGTGTTCATATCAGCGTCCCTCCTTTTCAGGCAGATAGCCGTGCAGTTTCATAATATGGGAAAGCACACTCCTCATTTTGCGCCTTTCAACTATCATGTCGATAAATCCCTTTTCAAGCAGAAATTCCGCCAGCTGGAAATCGTCGGGAAGTCTTTGCTTGATAGTATCCTCGATAACACGTCTTCCTGCAAATCCTACAAGTGCTTTCGGCTCTGCGATTATGATGTCGCCCAGTGACGCAAAAGAGGCTGTGACACCGCCTGTTGTAGGGTCTGTCAGGACTGTTATATAAAGCTGTCCTGCATCGTCGTGCCTTGAAACTGCGCCGGAGGTCTTAGCCATCTGCATAAGGGAAATGATACCCTCCTGCATTCTTGCGCCGCCGGAGGCTGTAAACAGTATTACAGGCATTTTATTTCTTGTAGCATACTCAAAGGCTCTCGTCAGCTTTTCGCCCACAACGCTGCCCATTGACGCCATCATGAATCTCGAATCCATGATACCGATAACAACAGGAATACCCCTTATTTCAGCCTCACCGGTGATTACAGCGTCGTTAAGACCTGTCTTTTCACGCAGCTGCTGCTGTTTTTCCTCGTAGCCGGGGAAATCTATGGGGTTTTTGCTCTTCATGTCAGCGTCGATTTCCCTGAACGTACCCTTGTCAACAGTTATTTTCAGACGCTCCTGTGCGGTAAGCCTTGCGTGGTAATTACACGCCGGACAAACCATGTTCATAGCCTTGATTTCGTCCTCAAACACCACATTGCGGCATCTCGGACATTTAAAAAGCAGGTCGTCGGGAATATTGTTGTTTTCTGCAGCAGACTTTGTTTCAGTTTTCTCGCTGCCGTTGAATCTCGTTGTAACGACCTTGAAAAGATCCTCTAACATTTTTTATCCGCCGCCTTTCTATTCATCAAATTTAAATGTATCAAGAAAACGGTTGTTGTATTCGCCGCTTTCAAAAGCATCGCACTTTATAAGCGCAAGCTGGAAGTCTATGTTCGTATCAATTCCCTCAACGATAAATTCAGAAAGCGCCCATCTCATTTTCATAATAGCCTCGTCCCTTGTGGGGGCGTAGACAATGAGCTTTGCTATCATTGAATCGTAGTACGGGGAAATCGTATATCCCTGATATGCCGCTGAATCTATTCTTATTCCAGGACCGCCAGGAGTATGCAGAGCGATTATCTTTCCCGGTGACGGACGGAAGTTAAGTTTTGGATTTTCAGCGTTTATACGGCACTCAATTGCGTGACCCTTAATCTGTATATCCTCCTGTTTGTATTCAAGAGGAAGTCCGGCAGCAATTTTAATCTGTGCCTTTACAAGGTCGACGCCTGTTACAAATTCAGTAACCGGGTGCTCAACCTGTATTCTCGTATTCATTTCCATGAAGTAGAAGTCTTTGCCGTTTTCAACAAGAAATTCTATTGTACCTGCATTGTAGTAGCCGCACACCTTTGCAGCCTTTACCGCAGCTTCGCCCATTTTCGCTCTCAGTTCGTCAGTCATTACAGGGCTGGGGCTTTCCTCCAGAACTTTCTGGTTTCTGCGCTGCATACTGCAGTCACGCTCGCCCAGATGTATAACATTTCCCTGCTTGTCGGCAAGAATCTGTATTTCAATGTGTCTTGGGTTCTTGACAAAGCGTTCCATATAAACGGCGTCGTCACCGAAAAAGCTTTTCGCCTCGGACTGTGCCGCTGTAATCTGTGATGCAAGCTGGTCCATTGACTCGACCATGCGTATTCCACGTCCTCCGCCGCCGGCTGACGCCTTTACAAGAAGTGGGAAACCTATCTTTTCAGCCGCCTTTTGCGCCTCCTCAACGGTTCTCACAGCGCCGTCTGAACCCGGTATAACAGGCACTCCGGCTTTTTTCATGGACTCCTTGGCGTTTGCCTTGTCCCCCAGCATTTCTATGGATTCCGGAGAAGGACCAATAAATTCTATATTGCATTTTCTGCACATTCTTGCAAATGCCGCATTTTCAGAAAGAAAACCAAAACCCGGGTGAACAGCGTCACAGCCTGTAATCTCACAGGCAGTAATAATCGCTTTCATGTTGAGATAGCTGTCCTTTGTATCGGCAGGACCTATACACACCGCCTCGTCGGCTATCTGTGCATGAAGTGCGTTTCTGTCGGCAGTGGAATATACTGCAACACAGC
Organism: uncultured Ruminococcus sp.; assembly: GCA_945876155.1. Taxonomy (GTDB): domain Bacteria; phylum Bacillota; class Clostridia; order Oscillospirales; family Ruminococcaceae; genus Porcipelethomonas. The sequence goes on from CAMCMW010000007.1 coordinate 2,971, forward strand.
GTATTCCCAGTTCACGGCAGGCTCTTATTATCCTGACGGCAATTTCGCCACGATTGGCGATCAGTACCTTTTTAAACATTTCAGTCGTTCACCTTTCACTTTATGGCAAATGTAATTTCCGCAGAAACTGCCTTTTGTCCGTCAACCGTCGCAACAGCCTTTCCTACGCCAACAGGGCCTTTTACCTTGATAATCTCCACTTCAAGTCTTAAAGTATCCCCCGGAACTACCTGTCTTTTAAACTTTGCCTTGTCAATTCCGGCGAAAAGTCCCAGTTTGCCCTTGTTTTCCGGCAGTACCAGCATTGCAACACAGCCAGCCTGTGCAAGCATTTCAATCATAAGAACACCCGGTGTTACAGGGTATTCCGGAAAATGTCCCTTAAACCAGAAATCATCTTCCTTAATATATTTTGTTGCGACTGCTCTTTTGCCCGGTTCAATCTCGTTTATCTCGTCGATAAGGAGAAATGGGTCACGGTGGGGAATGATTTCCATTATCTGCTCTTTATTGTAAACAACTTCAGCCATTTTTATCCCCCTTATTCTATTATCATTACCGGCTGGTCAAATTCCACAGCCGTACCGTCTGAAACCAGTATTTCCTTTACAACACCGTCAAATTCGCTCTGAACCTCGTTCATAAGCTTCATTGACTCGATTATCATAAGCACGTCGCCCTTTTTGACTGTACTGCCCACTTCCACAAACGGAGCTTTATCCGGACCCGGCTTTGAATAGTATGTGCCGACAATAGGCGCTTTAACAACGTTTCCGCTGATTGTTTTTTCAACAGGTGCATTTTCCTGTACCTCTGCCGCAGGTGCAGCAGCCGGTACGCCAACAGCTGGCATCATCGGCATCGGCGGTGGAGGCATCTTGTTTTCCTTTTCGATTACAACTTCGCAGTCGCCGTTTTTAATCTTTATCTTTGAAAGCTTGCCGTTTTCAACCTTGTCGGCAAGTTTGTTTATCTCGTCAAAAGTCAGATTGCACGCAATCATGTTTTCACTCATAGTCGTTCTCCTTAATCAGTAACCTTTTTCATACAGATAGTCGCATTGTGTCCGCCGAAACCGAGAGAGTTTGAAAGTGCCGCATTAACAGGCATTTCAACGTTGCTCTCAACGCAGTAATCAAGGTCGCATTCCTCGTCGGGAGTTTTATAGCCTATGGTCTTGTGAATGAAATCGTTCTTGATACTCAGTGCTGTAACAACAGCCTCAACGCCGCCGGCTGCACCTAAAAGGTGTCCTATCATGGACTTGGTTGAATTAATCTTCACTGTCTTTGCAGCGTCGCCCAGCGCTTTCTTTATTGCGATTGTTTCATACTTGTCGTTAAGACCTGTTGATGTACCGTGTGCATTAATATATGTTACTTCCTCCGGTTTAAGACCAGCCTCTGTGTATGCGTTTCTCATTGCGGCAGCTGCGCCCTCGCCCTCAGGGTCGGGAGAAGTGATGTGATATGCGTCACAGGTTGCGCCGTATCCGGCAAGCTCTGCGTAAATTTCAGCGCCTCTTGCCTTTGCGTGTTCGTACTCCTCCAGCACCAGCATTCCGCAGCCCTCGCCCAGTACAAAGCCGTTTCTGTCCTTGTCAAACGGAATTGACGCTCTTTCCGGGTCTTCTGATTTTGTCAGCGCTTTCATATTGTTAAAGCCTGCAAGGGTAAACTGCAAAACTGTTGATTCAGTACCGCCGCACAGTGCAACATCAAGATAGCCGTCCTTTATCTTTCTGAAAGATTCGCCGATTGCGTGAGTACCCGACGCACAGGCTGTAACTGTTGAGAAGTTGTCGCCCTTGAATCCGGTTTTCATGGAAACCTGTCCTGCCGCCATGTTGCCTATCATCATAGGAACGTAGAAAGGCGAAACTCTGTTAGGTCCTTTATTCAGAAACTTCTCGTATTCGCTCAGTGTAAGACCGATTCCGCCGATACCGCAGCCGATTATAACGCCTGCTCTGTAAGGGTCAATATCCTTGAAATCAGTACCGCTGTCTTTGAGCGCTTCGCTTGCCGCAACAACTGCAAACTGTGTGAAACGCTCCATTCTCTTAGCTTCTCTTTTATCAATAAAGTCAGTCGGCTCGAAGTTCTTTACCTCTCCGGCAACGCTTACGCCGATATCCTTTGTGTCAAACTGTTCAACCTTTGCGATTCCCAGTTTATTTGCCTTAACGCCCTCCCAGAATTCCTGAACGTTGTTTCCGAGGGGATTTATAGTACCAAGTCCTGTAATTACTACTCTTCTGCTCATTTTATCATTCCTTTTCTCTTATTTACATTGAAAGTCCACCGGAAATTTCAATTACCTGTCCTGTAACGTAGCTTGAATCCTTTGACGCTAAGAATGAAACAACGCCTGCGATTTCCTCCGGCAGTCCGTAGCGCTTCATAGCGATAAGATTCATTATAGCGCTTTTCTGTTCCTCAGAAAGCTTGTCGGTCATAGGGGTCTTGATAAATCCCGGTGCGACTGCGTTTACATTGATTCCTCTTGAACCCAGTTCCTTTGCAATTGTCTTTGTCATGCCGATAATTGCAGCCTTTGAGGCGGAGTAGTTTATCTGTCCCGGATTGCCGTACAGTCCGGCAACAGAGGCAACGTTTATTATCTTTCCGCTTCTCTGCTTCATCATTATCTTTCCGGCGTGTTTCATCATGTTGAAAACACTCTTCTGGTTTACGTTGATTACCATGTCATACTGTTCCTCTGACATTCTCGCCATAAGACCGTCCCTTGTGATACCTGCGTTATTTACTAAAACGTCAATCGACATGAAAAAGTCCTTTACCTTGCCAACCATTTCCTCGCACTGTGCATAGTCGGAAACGTCAGCGCAGAAATACTCGCACTTAACGCCCTTTTCTCTGATTTTTTCAACTATATCGTTATCTCTGAACATATCCTCGTTTAAATCGTTAAGGGCAATGTCAAAGCCGTCATCTGCAAGTCTCAGCGCAATAGCGGCGCCGATTCCTCTTGAAGAGCCTGTCACTAAAGCTGTTGCCATTTTCAGTTACCTCCTGTTTATCTTTATTTCAAAAAACAATATTCTCAATTACTTGTTCAGCAGTTTTTCAGCCTGTGCAAACATTTCCTCAATAATATCCTTACAAGGCTTAACATCATTTACCATTCCGGCAATAAGTCCGCAGAGGAATGAACCCTCTTCAAGATTGCCGTCCTGTACCGCTTTTCTCAGTGAGCCGAGAGTAATCTCCTCAAACTCGTCCGGTGTGATAGTACCCTTGAATTCGCCTGCCGCAAGGTTTTTCGCAAACTTTGTCTTTACGTTTCTGCACGGGTGACCTGTTGTTCTGCCTGTTACCACGTTGTCTGTGTCCTTTGCGTCAACAACAAGCTGTTTGTATGTAGGGTGAATCTGGCACTCCTCAGACGCCAGGAAACGTGTTCCCACCTGAACGCCCTCTGCACCCAGCATAAAGGACGCCGCAATACCTCTGCCGTCTGCAATTCCTCCAGCCGCAATAACTGGTATCTCAACTGCGTCAACAACCTGCGGTACAAGGCACATTGTAGTGTTTTCGCCGATGTGTCCGCCGGATTCAGTACCCTCTGCAACAACAGCATCTGCTCCGGCTCTTTCCATTCTCTTTGCAAGAGCAACCGACGGTATAACCGGAATAACCTTGATTCCAGCCGCTTTCCATGCCTCCATGAACTTGCCCGGATTTCCTGCACCAGTTGTTACAACCGGAACTTTCTCCTCAATAACAAGCTTTGCAAGGTCCTCAGCATTAGGGGACATGAGCATGATGTTTACGCCGAAAGGCTTGTCAGTCAGTTCCTTTGTCTTTCTTATCTGGTCACGCAGATAGTCGATAGGGGCAGAACCGCCGGCAATAAGTCCCAGACCCCCTGCGTTGGAAACTGCGGCTGCAAGGGTGCTTTCAGCTATCCATGCCATACCGCCCTGTATAATAGGGTACTTGATACCCAGAAGTTCAGTAATTCTTGTTGTCATGTCTTTTCCTCTTTCTTAAAACTCAAATATGATTGCGCCGAATGTAAGACCTGCGCCGAAGCCTACCAGTCCTACCTTATCGCCCTTTTTGATTTTTCCGGCTTTCAGAGCCTCATCAAGGGCAATCGGAATTGACGCACTTGATGTATTGGCGTGTTTGTCAAGGTTTACAAAGAACTTTTCCATTGAAACCCCTAAATTCTTTGCGGCGGTTTCGATGATTCTGACGTTAGCCTGGTGAGGTATGATAACGTCAAGTTCGTTTAAGTCAAAGTCTATTTTTTCAGCCGCCTTTGTGAGGGCATTCGGCAGTGCCTTTGTGGCAAACTTGTAAACCTCTCTGCCGTCCTGGTAGAGGTAGTGTGAGTTGGATTCAGGAAAACCGTCGTCAACTCTGCCCTCTCCTGTCATGAATGCGTTTGCCGGCGGAATTGAACGTGCGAAAAGATACTTTGCACCGTTTCCGTCTGCACCCAGGTAGCTTGAATACAGTCCGTCGTCTGCTCTCTCAATTACTACTGCCGCCGCACCGTCACCGAAAAGCACACAGGTACTTCTGTCTGTGTAGTCGGTGATTTTTGTCAGGTTCTCGTTGGCAACAACAAGAGCGTACTTCATATTCTCGTCCGTCTGAAGGTAGCGCTTTGCCATATCAATAGCGTAAACACACCCTGCACAGGCACAGTTTACGTCAATAGTCATAGCGTTTACAGCACCGATTTCACGCTGAACCATACAGGACATTGACGGTGTGTAGTAATCCGGCGAAACGCTTGTGTCAATAATTATGCCGATATCCTCCGGAGAAATTCCGGCAGATGCAATTGCCTCCTTTGCCGCCTGTGAGCCCATGAACCATGTCGGCTCGCCGTTTGAAACAAAGCGTTCCTTCATACCCGTTCTCGTTGTTATCCACTCGTCGCTTGTTTCAATAAATGATGTGAAGTCCTCGTTCACTACTTTCTTCTGGGGCTGATAACTGCCAGTCCCTAAAATTCTGATTCCCGGCAAAAAAATTCCTCCTTAAAAGTTGTCATATCCTTAATTTTGTGGTATAGTTATATTAAGGTGTTTTACCTTAATGATTTCGCTAAAGATTTCGCTGTAAATCTGAAATCAATCATATTTCATTGTAATCTATTTTAAGATTTTTTGCAATGTAATAATTGTTATTTTGTGACACTCAAAATAAAATACCGCAGTTTGCACAAATTCATAGTATTAAAATTGTGCAGATTCTACATTAAATTTCAAGTGATTGGAGATAGTAATTATGGCAAAAACAGCATTTTTATTTTCCGGACAGGGTTCACAGTACCCGGGCATGGGAAAGGAACTTTTAGACGCAAACCCGGAATTCCGGTACATCTACGAAAAAGGCTCGGAAATCTTAGGTTTCGACCTTGCAAAACTCACATTCGAGGGTACTGAAGAAGAACTGGCTCAGACCTGTAATTCACAGCCGGCAATCATGGCAATGTCAATTCTCTGCTTTGAAGTGGCAAAGAAAAACGGTCTTTCCTTCGACGCCGCCGCTGGTCACTCACTGGGCGAATATGCGGCAATGGCGGCAACAGATATGCTCTCTTTAGAGGACGCTTTCAGAGTAATCAATGCAAGAGCCGCCGCAATGGACAAGGCTGGTAAGGAAACTGAGGGCGCAATGTACGCCATCATGAAAATGACTCCTGAGGAAATTGAAAAAATCTGTGAGCAGACTGAGGGCTACGTTGTACCCGTAAACTACAATTCACCGGCTCAGACAGTCATTGCAGGCGAAAAGGCGGCGGCAGAAAAGGCGGCTGCGGCATTTGCTGAGGCTGGCGCAAGAGCAGTACAGCTGAAAGTTTCGGCGGCATTCCACTCAAAGCTTATGGAGGGTGCGGCAAAGGAATTTTACGAGGAAATCAAGGGCATTAAGTTCAATGCGCCGTGTGTACCGTTCTACTCAAACGTACTGGGTACTGAGCTTACAGACTTTTCCGATATTCCGTCAATGCTTGCAAAACACATGGTTTCGCCGGTAAGGTTCACCTCTGAACTTGCGGCTATGCAGGAAAGCGGTATCGAAAACTTTGTTGAACTTGGTCCTAATAAGGTTCTGACAGGACTTGTAAAGAAAACCCTCAAAGGCGTAAACGCTGTAAATATCGAGGACGCAAAGACACTGGAAAAGGCACTTGAAAAGTAAGGGTACTAAAGGTAAAAGTTTCGCTCAAGCCTTTTCAAAGGCTTGCGGGGTGCATGGGGCAGAGCCCCTGCTCGCCCTCCGCAGAGGGCGAAACTCCCCTAAAAAGCCGCTGCTTAATGAAAGCGGAATTATTAAAAGTATCAGTTACAAAATACTAACCAAAATCAAGATAATTTCCGGCGGCTTTTGTCATTCAACAGCGACAGCGCATTGAATGACCGCCGACAGGCGAAAAAAACTGACAGTACGCACAAAACAAAATCCCAGCGCACGAAAATTTAATAAATCATCGGGCGACCAATGGTCGCGCCTACATAGCTTACAGGAGGTTACTATGAAAAAATACTCTTTAATCGGTCACCCTCTCGGACACTCAATGTCACCTTTTATACATAAGCGGCTTTTTGAGGAGTCCGGCAGAACTGCTGAATACACACTGGAAGATATCGCACCGGAGGAAATGCAGTCGAAACTCCCTGCACTCCTTGAATCCGCAAGCGGTCTGAACGTCACTATCCCCCACAAAGTCCCGGTAATCGACTTCCTCGACTGTCTTGACGAAAGCGCACAGCGTTACAATTCCGTAAACTGCATCTGCCGCAAGGACGGTAAGCTCACCGGCTACAACACCGACTGTGACGGCTTTCTGCGTTCAGTACCCGAAAAAAATCTCGGGGGCAAAGTACTGCTCTTAGGCTGCGGCGGTGTCGGCAGAATGATGGCGATTGAGGCGGCAAGACACGGCGCTGATATCACTATGGCTATTATTCCCGAGGCACAGGAAATGGCGGATACCCTTGTAAATGAGGTTAAGGAGAAAACCGGCGTTCAGATAAAAACTGTCATGATGGACGGCATTTCCGGCGAATTTGACCTGCTTATCAACGCTACTCCTGTTGGTATGTACCCAAAGGTTGACGCTTGTCCGGTAAGCGAAGAGGTTATCGGCAGCTGCAAGGCGGTGTTCGACGCAATCTACAACCCCACAAAGACAAAGCTTATCACTATTGCCGAGGAAAAGGGTATCTTAGCTGTGGGCGGTATGTCAATGCTGGTTCTGCAGGCGGTTACTGCACACGAAATCTGGGACGGTGACAGCTATTCCGACCAGCAGATAAACAAAATCATCGCTGAGGCTGTTGAAATCGTTGACAGGGATTTTAAATGAGAGGTGCAAGATTCATCTTCTCAGCAGTCGGGATTTTGCTGATTATTGTTAATTTTGGCTGCATAACCACATATCTTGAGGAAAACTGTCCCAATACTGCGGAACAATTTTACATCAGCGGAAACGGCAGGGAAATTGTGAAACAAACTTTGAACATTGACATTCCGGAAGATGTTGAAATTTCGGATTTTGCACAGAGCAATGACATACCTTATCATTTCGCCATGAAAACTGAAATGTTTCCCGATGCAGAAAATCAGCTGAAAAATGCTCTGGGTTCGCCCTATATTCTCGGTGAAAATCAGCCGGATTACTTAGGAAATACGGACAAGTGGGAATCCGTTTCCGATTTGCCTGTGCCGCTGATAAGGGAAATCACAGACGAAAATATTATCTGCTATTACTACGGCAGAATGAGTGTAGAGACAGTCTGCGATTGTATTCCCGATATTTTTGCTGCACTATATGAGGAAGACGGGAAAGAGTATTTGTATTTTTACAGTTTATGACAGGAATTATAAACATATTTGGAGGGCTTAAAATGACTGTATTTTTATGCGGATTTATGGGCTGCGGAAAGACCACTGTGGGCAAAAAACTTGCTGAGATATGCGGCTGCGGCTACTGCGATATGGACGAGCTGATTGTTGAAAAAGCCGGAATGTCCATACCCGAAATTTTTGACAGGTACGGCGAACCCCATTTCAGAAAAATGGAAACCGAACTCATCGAAGAACTCGGCAGCTTCAACGGCGTTGTTTCCTGCGGAGGGGGTGCGATGCTCAGCGATGTAAACGGTGAAATCGCCAGAAAAAACGGCGTTGTGGTATTCCTTGACGTTCCCTTTATTACCTGCTATCAGCGCATTTCCGGTGACGAAAACCGTCCCATAGCCGCAAGCCGTACAAAGGAACAGCTTGAAGAACTTTACAACCAGCGTTACCCCAGATACAAAAACAACTCCACTTTTACCGTAATATGTGAAAGCGGTCCTCTTGGAATCGCAAAGAAGATTCAGAAAGATATGGAAATTTACGCAAAGTGAATGTGTGTTCATTACTTTACTAAAAATAAAGGGCGACCAATGGTCGCCCCTACATATAACCACATATTTTCGCTGTCGTAGGTGCGAGCATTGCTCAGCCGAATAACCGACAGTGAATTTTTTTAAATAATGCGGCAGTTTTCTTATATCCTGTCAAGTGGCAGTTCAACTTTAAATGCAACAAAGCTGTACGGTTCAAGAACGAGGCGTTCACCGTAGGTCACGTTGCCGTAAAGGGTGTTGTAATACGGACAAAGCCTGCCTTCCATTTTTGTATTGTCTATTATCTGCTGCTGTCCGGAACGGTTTATGAAGATAATAACGGCTTTTCTGCGGCTGTTTCTCGCCCTTGAAAATGATATAACGTTATCGTCCATGTAGAGGAATTTCAGTGTTCCGTCTACGAAAACCTTGGAGGAATTTCTGATTCTCGCAAGAAGTTTTGTGTACTCAATAAGCTCCTTGTCCTCTTTTCCCCACGGATAACAGCGGCGGTTGAACGGGTCTTTGTAGCCCTGGAGTCCAGCCTCGTCACCGTAGTAGATACACGGTACTCCCGGCAGAAAATACTGCAGTGCCATTGCGACTTTCATTCTGTTTCTGCCCAGCTCATATTCCTCATTGGTGAGCCAGCGATTGCACATCCAGTCCTTGTCCTTGCCCTCACAGCTTTCGCCCCCCAGAACGTTTATTGCTCTTTCAATATCGTGGGTTGAAAGGCTGTTCATAAGCACGTCAACTGTCGGTTTCGGATAGTTTTCAACAATGGTCATGATACCATTTCTGAAATCGTAAGGACTTCCCCCCAGAACATAGTTCATGATAGCCGAACGGAAAGGATAGTTCATAACGGAATCCAGCTGACTTCCCAGCAGGTAACGCCTTTTAACGCCGTAGCTTTCCTTGTTGGAGGCGTCCTCCCAGACTTCACCTATGATTATCTTCTCTCTGCCGTGCTTTTTAACGCACCTGTTGAGATTGTCAAGGAACTCGTCCGGCAGTTCGTCGGCAACGTCAAGACGGTATCCGGCAGCACCCAGGCTCAGCCAGTAGTCAAGCACTCCTCCGTCACCGCAGATATATTCTGTGTACTCCTTGTTATTCTCCTGTACATTTGGCAGTGTGTCTATTCCCCACCATGCCTCGTATTTGTCCGGGTACTCGTAGAATGTGTACCACGGGAAAAACTCGCTTTCCTGGGAATTGTATGCGCCTACGCTGTCATAGCGGTTGAACTTGTTGAAATAGATACTGTCTGCACCGGTATGGGAGAAAACGCCGTCCAGAATAATTGATATTCCGAACTTTTTCGCCTCCGCACACAGCGCTCTGAAATCGTTGTTTGTACCCAGCAGCGGGTCTACCTTGCGGTAATTCGCAGTATTGTACCTGTGGTTTTCGTGTGACTCGAAAATCGGGTTCAGGTATATACAGGTAACTCCCAGACTTTTCAGATAAGGCAGTTTCTGGGCGATTCCGTCAAGGTCACCGCCGAAATAGTCATTGTTCCAGACATGACCCTTTTCGTCCGGACGGTAATAAGGAGTATCCTCCCAGTTTTCCCTCATGATTCTGTCTTCAGGTACGTTTTCATGGGGTTTGCCGCTTTTGTAGAAACGGTCGGGGAAAATCTGGTACATGATTCCGCCCTTTAAGAAGTCCGGGGTTTCAAATTCCTTTTCGTAAACCGTCAGCTGATAAAGGTCACCGAAATTTATACTGCTTTCATGGCAGGCTGTTTTCTTAATGTAATTTCTTGTACCGTTCTGCTTGTAGGAGAAGTAATAATAATGCACTCCGGCGTGTTTCGGCACATATGTTGCCATATAAACCTTTCCGTTTTCGTCCTCTTTTTCAAGGTTCATTGAAAGAAAGGTTTCCTTGTAGCCGGTTCTGAAAATAACCATAACAGGTACAGGCGGAAAGTCAAGGACCGTTTCCTTTGGCAGTCTTATGCGGAATTCACAGGCTTCGCCCTTTTTTATAGCGCCGAACGGCTTTTTATACTTTGTGCTCCAGCTGTCAAAAATTTTCTTCATTTGTCACTCCAACTTACTTTTTTCAGAATAAAAGGGGATCTGCTGATTTCAGATCCCCCAGATTTTTTATAATGGAAATTAAAGTCCCCAGATATCCTTTGCGTATTCTGTAACAGCTCTGTCAGCTGAGAAGATACCAGCGCCGGCTATGTTGTTGAGGGACATCTTTGCCCACTTTTCAGCGTCCTTATAGCACTCTGAAGAATAAGCCTGAGCCTTTCTGTAGGAATCAAAGTCAGCAAGAACCATGTAAGGGTCAACGTCCTTGAGGGAGTTTGCAACTTCGTTGAATGTGCAGCCGTTGATACCTCTGTACATTCTGTCGATAGCGTTCTTGATAACAGGATTTGATTCGTAGTATGAACCTGGGTTGTAGCCTCTTCTCTTGAGGTCGTTGACTTCTTCTGTCTTCATACCGAAGATGATGATATTTTCGTCGCCTACTGCGTCCTTGATTTCGATGTTGGCACCGTCGAGAGTACCCATTGTAACAGCACCGTTTAACATAAGCTTCATGTTGCCTGTACCAGACGCCTCTGTTCCGGCAAGTGAAATCTGTTCTGAAATATCGCTTGCAGGCATAAGCAGCTCTGAAAGTGTAACTCTGTAGTCTTCAAGGAAGTATACAGAAAGCTTCTTGCTGATTTTCGGATTCTTTCTGATTTCCTCGGAAATAGCCCAGATAAGCTTGATAATCTGCTTTGCAAGGTAGTAACCCGGAGCAGCCTTTGCAGCGAAGATGTATGTCTTAGGAACGAAGTCAGCGTCCGGATTGTTCAGCAGATACTCATAGTCAGCAAGAATGTTCATAACGTTGAGGTGCTGACGCTTGTATTCGTGCAGACGCTTTACCTGTACGTCGAAAATGCTGTCTGTGTCGATTGAAATACCGCTGTTCTGCTTTACATACTTTGCAAAACGTTCCTTGTTTTCCTTCTTAATCTTCATCAGATCTTCAAGGACTGCCTTGTCGTTTTCAAATACGCAAAGCTTTTTCAGTTCACTGCCGTCGTGGAGGAACTTGTCGCCGATTTTTTCCTTGAGAAGATTTGTAAGACCCGGATTGGACTGATAAAGCCATCTTCTGTAAGCAATACCGTTTGTAACGTTCTTGAACTTTCTCGGAGTGTCCATATATTCATCATGGAATACAGACTGCTTGATAATCTCAGAGTGCAGCTTTGAAACGCCGTTGATGCTGTGTGATGCAACAACGCACAGTGTTGCCATGTGAATCTGGTTGTCCTTGATAATGGACATTCTTGTAGTCTTTGCGCTGTCGCCGTTGTTTCTCTCAATAAGCTCTGCGCAGTAACGGTTATTTATTTCAACAATGATAGAGAAAATTCTTGGAATGATTCTCTTTACAAGGTTTACATCCCACTTTTCAAGTGCCTCTGCCATAACAGTGTGGTTTGTGTATGCAAAGGTGTTTGTAACAATGTGCCATGCCTTGTCCCATGTATATCCGCAGTCGTCCAGAAGTATTCTCATAAGTTCCGGGATTGCAAGGGTCGGGTGGGTATCGTTGATGTGGATAGCAACCTTTTCGTGGAGATTGTCAAGTGTACCGTAAACAGACATATGATTGTTTACAATATCCCCCACTGACGCAGCACAGAGGAAGTACTGCTGACGGAGTCTGAGCGCCTTGCCCTCAAGGTGGTTATCGTTCGGATAAAGTACCTTTGAGATAGCGTTTGCAGCAGCGTTCTGACCCAGTGCCTTTCCGTAGTCGCCCTGATTGAACATTGACATATCAAAGCTTGGTGCCTTTGCAGCCCACAGTCTGAGTACTGAAACACCCTCGCTGTCGTGACCTGAAACGTACATATCATAAGGGATAGCCTGAACTGTTGAGTAGTTTACATGGGAAATGTGGTGATACTGATTGTCCCAGTATTCATGCAGTTCGCCCTCGAAATGGATATCAATTGCAAGCTCAGGACGTGGATCGAGCCATACTGAACCGCCAGGAAGCCAGTTATCCGGAAGCTCTGTCTGCCAGCCGTCCTCTAACTTCTGCTTGAAGATACCGTATTCATAGCAGATAGAATAACCCATTGCCGGATATGCCTGTGTTGCGAGAGCGTCAAGGTAGCAGGCAGCAAGTCTTCCCAGACCGC
>CAMCMW010000008.1 GCA_945876155.1 uncultured Ruminococcus sp.
ATTAATACCTCCCCATATCGGTTACGGTGTGCTGTTTAATTCCGACAGCACATTTTTAAGCTTTTTATTGGTTATATCGTTAAGCCCGATTATTTTACCGGTGAACTTCAGATGTCTGATATTCTTCAGTTTTGGTTTCTGAAGTTTACGGGTCTTTCCGTCTGCTATAAGGAGTTTCCCGTTCTCCTCGCCCACAACTGCGAAATATCTTCCCTTATCCCTTCCGGCGGACGCCATTACAATCATTCCCTTTTGTATATCCAAACTGTCCTCCGTTTTTTACGGCTGAGTCAGGATAACAGGTCCTGTCGGTGTAATTGCAATTGCGTGTTCAAAGTGAGCCGAAAGAGAACCGTTTGCCGTTACAACGGTCCATCCGTCTCTGAGTACCTTTACTCCGTCGCCCTTCTGATTTATCATAGGCTCGATACAGAATGTCATTCCGGCAACAAGGCGCTGTCCGTGTCCGGGTTTTCCGTAGTTGGGAACCTCCGGTGACTCGTGCAGATCCCTGCCGATTCCGTGTCCGCAGTAATTTCTTACGATGCCATAGCCTCTTGACGAGCAGTATTCTTCAACTGCGTGACCTATATCGCCCAGTCTTGCGCCGACCTGAGCAGCCTTGATACCCTCGTAAAGACTTTCCTCCGTCACCTTCAGAAGTGCCTTTGCCTCGTCGGAAACCTTTCCAACAGCAAATGTCGCACAGGTGTCTCCGTGAAAACCATTGTACAGCGCTCCCACATCAACACTTACTATGTCACCCTCAGCAATTCTTTTCTTATGACTCGGAATACCGTGAATAACTTCTTCGTTTATTGAAATACAGGCACTTCCCGGAAATCCGCCGTAATTCAAAAATGACGGTTTAGCTCCGCACCCTACTATATAATCGTGGATTATTTTGTCAAGGGCCTTTGTTGTCATACCTGCTTTTATGGATTCACCCGCAAGCTTCAGCGCTCTGCCGGCTATCTGACCGGCTTCACGCATCTTAGCTAAATCAGTGCTTGATTTTATGCTTACCATTCTATGCCTCAACAGCTTTCAATGTCAGCTTGGAAGTTTCAGCAACGTCCTCCTGACCAACAACAGTCTCAAGCTTGCCCTGCTTGGAATAGAAATCCTTTAAAGGCGCTGTCTGCTCATGATATACCTTTAAACGCTCAATAACTGTTTCAGGCTGATCGTCTTTTCTCTGAACTGTGTTTCCGCCGCACTTGTCACATTTTCCTTCTTCCTTTGAAGGCTTGAAGTCAACGTGGTAAGATGCACCGCAGTCCTCGCAGACTCTTCTTCCTGAAAGTCTCTTCTGGATTGTTTCATCCGGAACGAATATTTCGATTACCTTATCAATTTTAACACCCATAGTCTCCAGAGCCTCAGCCTGTGGAACTGTTCTCGGGAAACCGTCAAGGATAAAACCGTTTTTGCAGTCGTCCTCAGCAATTCTGTCCTTTAAGATACCGATAACAACGTCATCGGAAACAAGTGAACCGCTGTCCATAGCAGCCTTAGCTTTAAGGCCGTATTCTGTACCGTTCTTTACAGCCTCTCTCAGGATATTACCTGTTGAAATCTGCGGAATTTTCTTAGCCTCAGCAATAACCTCAGCCTGTGTTCCTTTTCCGGCACCCGGAGCACCTAACAAAATTAGATTCATCTTGCGACCTCCTTATTCAAGGAATCCCTTGTGATGACGCATCATCAGCTGTGATTCCAGTGTACGAACTGTTTCAAGCGCAACGCTTACAACGATAAGCATTGTTGTACCGCCCATTGAAAGACTTCTCAGGTTGTCGTCCCACATACCCAGGAAAATCGGGAAGATTGCAATGATTCCCAGGAAGATAGCGCCGACTAATGTAATCTTTGACAAAACTCTCTGAATATAATCAGATGTCGGTTTACCAGGTCTGATACCAGGGATACCGCCGTTGTTCTGTCTTAACTGGTTTGCAATTTCAATCGGATTATACTGCATTGATACGTAGAAGTAGTTGAATGCGATAATCAGAATGAAGTAGAGTATTGCGTATGAGAATGACTGTGTGCTGAAGAATTTAAGGAATCCGTTATAGAAGTTCTGCCAGAATCCTTCCGGACTTGCATACGGAGCCTTGAACATTCCGATTGTGCTTGGGAGTGACATAAATGCCATAGCGAAGATAATTGGCATAACACCGCTCATGCAAACCTTTACAGGAATGTGTGTGCTCTGTCCGCCGTACTGTCTTCTGCCAACAACTCTCTTTGCATACTGAATCGGAATTCTTCTTTCGGATTCGTTCATAAATACAACAAAACCAATCATGAAAACGAATACAATTGCAATACCGATTGATACGAATAAATACTTGGATGGAGTTTCCTTTGTAAGTGAAACGAGTGTTCCGACATCAGTCGGGAATCTTGCAACGATACCGGCAAAAAGTATCATTGAAACACCGTTTCCGATACCCTTGTCATTGATTCTGTTGCCCATCCATACTACAAGCATTGCTCCTGCAACAAAGCAGGATGAAATTACGATTGCAGTAAACACACCTTCAAAACCTTTTGTGTATTCAACTGCGCCCATGTTTTTAAGTGTGAAATAGTAAGCGATTGACATGAAGATTGAAAGTCCCAGAGAAACAAATGCTGTTATCTGGTTAAGTTTCTTTCTTCCCTCTTCACCCTCCTGCTGTAATCGTTCAAGAGGTGGAAGAGCGTACGTCAGCAGCTGTACTATGATTGATGCGTTGATGTAAGGCGTGATTGACAACGAGAATATTGTCGCCTTAGAAAGCGCACCACCAGTCAGAACGTTCAGATATTCAAGGAAGTTACCGCCTGTAGCGTTCTGATCCATCCATGTCTGAACTGTTGCCAGATTCAGAAACGGAACTGTCAGCGCACTTCCGAATCTGAAAACGATAATGATGAATAATGTGAACAAAAGCTTTTTACGAATTTCTGCGACTTTCCACGCATTTCTCAGTGTTTCGAACACATTAAATCACCTCTGCTTTCCCGCCAGCCTTTTCGATTTTTTCGATTGCGCTCTTTGAGAATTTAGCAGCCTTTACCGTGATTTTTGATGTAAGCTCTCCGTTTCCGAGAACCTTGATTCCATCATTTTCCTTTTTAACAAGACCTGCAGCAATCAGCATTTCTGTGTCAACAACTGTTCCGTCAACAAACTTGCTGAGATCTGAAACATTAACGATTGAATATTTCTTGGCAAAAATGTTGTTGAAGCCTCTCTTAGGGATTCTTCTTGCCAATGGCATCTGTCCGCCTTCAAAGCCGATTCTTACGCCGCCGCCTGAACGTGCGTTCTGGCCCTTGTGACCCTTACCTGCAGTCTTGCCGTTACCTGAACCGTGACCTCTGCCTACACGCTTGCGCTCTGAAACAGAACCCGGTGCCGGTGATAATTCGTGTAACTTCATCGTGATGCACCTCCTTGCTTATGCGTCCTGAACCTCCACGAGGTGAGAAATTTTATTGATTTTTCCCTTTGTCTGCTCATTGTCCGGCTGTGTTACAACCTGACCTACCTTTTTAAGTCCCAGTGAATGAGCAGTAGCAATCTGGTCATCTTTTCTTCCAATAAGACTCTTTACGAGCTTGATCTGCTTTGCCATATCTGCTCTCTCCTTAGCCTAAAATTTCCTTGATGGACTTGCCTCTCTTTTCAGCAACTTCTTTAATAGTTGCGCATGATGTAAGTCCGTTGATTGTAGCTCTTACTACGTTGCATGGGTTGTTTGAACGCAGGGATTTTGTTCTGATATCCTTGATGCCTGCCATTTCGATAACGGCACGAACAGGACCGCCTGCGATAACACCGGTACCAGGAGCAGCAGGCTTCATAAGAACTCTGCCAGCGCCGAATTCGCCCACGATTTCGTGAGGAATTGTTGTACCATACATAGGAACCTTAACAAGGTTCTTCTTAGCGTCTTCGATACCCTTGCGGATTGCGTCAGGAACTTCGCCTGATTTTCCCAGACCAAAGCCTACTGTGCCGTTTCCGTCGCCTACTACTACGAGAGCTGCGAACTTGAGAATACGTCCGCCCTTAACAGTCTTTGAAACTCTGTTAATGGAAACAACCTTTTCGGAAAGCTCCAATGCTTTTGCATCTATATTAGCCAAAAGTATTACCTCCTTCTTAGAACTTCAGTCCGTTTTCACGAGCTCCTTCAGCAAGCTCTTTTACTCTTCCGTGATAGAGGAAGCCGCCTCTGTCAAATACAACTTCAGCAATTCCCTTATCAGCAGCACGCTTTGCAACCATTGCTCCGACCTTGCGTGCGCCCTCGGCATTTCCGCCGTTTCCTTCAAATTCCTTATCCATACTTGAAGCGGATGCAAGTGTAACTCCGTTTACATCGTCAATAATCTGAGCATAAATGTGCTTTGCAGAACGGAATACATTCAGACGAGGACGTTCAGGAGTACCGGAAATCTTGCCACGAACTCTGGTATGTCTTTTTGCTCTGGCTTTTTTTGTATCAGCCTTTTTAATCATTGCAAATTCACTCCTTTATTACTTCTTGCCCTTGCCGGCCTTACCTTCCTTGCGGATGATGCGCTCTCCGGCATATCTGATTCCCTTGCCCTTATACGGCTCAGGCGGACGCTTTTCACGGACTTCAGCAGCAAACTGTCCGACAGCCTGCTTGTCGATTCCGTTGATTACGATCTTGTTCGGCTGCGGAACGTCGATTGTGATTCCGTCGATCTCAGAAACAGTTACCTGATGTGAGAAACCGAGGTTCATTACGAGGTTCTTGCCCTGCTTTGCAGCACGGTAGCCGACACCTTCGATTTCAAGAGTCTTTGAATAGCCGTTTGTAACACCCTCAACCATGTTGGCGATAAGTGTTCTTGTAAGACCGTGAAGGCTCTTGTTTATTTTTAATTCGTTAGGACGATTAACTGTAATAACGCCGTCCTTGAATTCAATGATCATTGAATCTGAAAATTCCTTAGTGAGTGTACCCTTAGGACCCTTGACTGTAACAACGTTGCTGTCGATTTTAACATCAACACCGGCAGGGACACTAATCGGCATTTTTCCTATACGTGACATTTCCCTGTCCTCCTTACCAAACGAATGCTAACAGCTCGCCGCCGACATTAAGCTCACGAGCCTTCTTGTCTGTCATGATTCCCTTAGATGTAGAAACGATTGCGATACCAAGTCCCTTTCTAACCTTAGGCATATCCTCACAACTTGAATAAATACGTAAACCCGGTTTTGAAACCCTGCGAAGACCGGTGATAACAGGTGACTTGCTGTCTGTATATTTAAGAGTGATTCTTATAATACCCTGCTTGCCGTCTTCAATGAGCTGAAAGCTCTTTACATAACCCTCGTCAACGAGAATCTCAGTAATAGCCTTCTTGACATTTGAAGCAGGAACGTCAACCGTGGCGTGCTTTGCAGAACTCGCATTACGAATTCTTGTCAGTAAATCTGCTATTGTATCAGTAATCTGCATGCCAATGACCTCCTTTGTATTTTTACCAGCTTGACTTTCTTACACCAGGGATCTGTCCCTTGTGAGCCAACTCTCTGAAGCAGATACGGCATATACCGAATTTTCTCAGATATGCGTGAGGTCTGCCGCAGATTTTGCATCTGTTGTAAGCTCTGGTGGAATACTTGGGAGTTCTCTGCTGCTTATTAATCATCGCTTTTTTTGCCATTTTGAATAATCCTCCCTAATTACTTAGCAAATGGTGCGCCCAGCATTTCGAGCAGCTCTTTTGCTTCTTCATCAGTCTTAGCTGTTGTGATGAAATTTATATCCATTCCTCTTACCTTGTCGATCTTATCATACTCGATTTCAGGGAATATAAGCTGTTCCTTGATACCGGTTGAATAGTTGCCCTTGCCGTCAAAAGAGTTTGGATTAATACCTCTGAAATCTCTTACTCGAGGGAATGCAACGTTGAAAAGCTTGTCAACGAATTCGTACATATTCTCTCTTCTCAGTGTAACCTTAACGCCGATTGGCATACCCTCACGGAGCTTAAAGTTAGCAACGGATTTCTTGGCTCTGCAGACAACCGGTCTCTGACCTGTGATCTGCATAAGGTCGTTCATGATAGCGTCGATAACCTTTGAATTTGAAATTGCTTCGCCGGCGCCGACATTGATTACAACCTTATCAAGCTTCGGAATTTCCATAACACTCTTGTAGTTGAATTTCTTCATCAAAGCAGGAGCTACGGTATCAACATAATAATCTTTTAATCTTGCCATGTCGTTTCTCCTTCTATTAGAAATTGTGTCCGCACTTCTTGCAGATTCTTACCGGAGTCTTCTTTGTAACGCCGGCAGCATTTGTCTTTTCCTCAAAGCCGTGACCAACTCTTGTAGGCTTGCCGCACTTAGGGCAAACGAGCTGAACCTTTGAAGCATAAATCGGAGACTCTGCCTTGATAAGGCTGCCTGACTGACCCATTCTTGTAGGCTTCATGTGCTTTGTTATCATGTTGATTCCCTCAACGATAACCTTGCCTTCCTTAGGGCTTACTTCCAGAACCTTACCTGTCTTTCTCTTGCCCTTGTCCTCAAACTTGTCCTTGTAGTCACCTGTCAGCAGAACGACTGTGTCACCTGTTTTAACGTGTAATTTGCTCATCATGACACCTCCATTATAATACTTCCGGTGCAAGGCTCAATATCTTCATATAGTCCTTGTCACGAAGCTCTCTTGCTACAGGTCCGAATATACGTGTACCTCTTGGGTTTTTATCTTCCTTAATGATAACAGCTGCATTTTCGTCGAAACGAATGTATGTGCCGTCTTCTCTTCTCAGGCCCTTTGCTGAACGAACGATAACTGCCTTTACAACGTCGCCCTTCTTAACAACGCCGCCGGGTGTTGCCTTCTTAACGGAAGCTACAACCACGTCACCGATATTTGCATATCTTCTGCGTGTACCGCCCAGAACTCTGATACACATAAGCTCTTTAGCTCCGGTGTTATCAGCAACCTTCATATAAGACTGCATTTGTATCACAGCGAGTTCCTCCTTTCAGAAGCGTTTACTCATAAACCGCTTCCATCGTCTGTATTAAAAATTACTTAGCTTTTTCGATAATGTTTACAACGCGCCATCTCTTATCCTTTGAAAGCGGACGTGTTTCCATAACTTCAACACGGTCGCCGATACGGCATTCGTTGTTTTCATCGTGCGCCTTGAGCTTAACTGTACGCTTGATGATCTTCTTGTAAAGCGGGTGTTTAACATTGTCAGCGATAGCAACAACGATAGTTTTGTCCATCTTGTCGCTTACAACTTTACCAACCCTTGTCTTTCTAAGGTTTCTCTCAGACATAGCTAAATCCTCCCTTTCTTACTGCTTAACGCCTGACTGGATTTCAGTCTCACGCATAACTGTCTTGATTCTTGCGATATCCTTCTTGACAGCCTTTAAGCGTGCTGTATTGTCAAGCTGGTTTACAGCAAGCTGAAAGCGGAGCGCAAAAAGCTCTTCCTTTAAGCCGGTCAGCTTTTCATTCATTTCTTCAACTGACATACCCTTGATTTCAGATGCCTTCATTACTGCTCCCCTCCTTGCTCTGCTTTTGAAACAAATTTACACTTGATAGGGAGCTTGTGCATAGCAAGACGCATAGCTTCTCTTGCAGTTTCCTCTGGAACGCCTGCAATCTCAAACATGATTCTGCCTGGCTTTACTACAGCTACCCAATATTCCGGTGAACCTTTACCTGAACCCATTCGTGTTTCAGCCGGCTTTTCTGTGATCGGCTTATCAGGGAAAATCTTGATCCATACCTGACCGCCACGCTTGATGTAACGTGTCATAGCGATACGGGCTGATTCGATTTGGTTTGATGTGATCCATGCAGGCTCAAGTGCCTGAAGACCGAAATCACCGTAATTTACCTTATTGCCTCTCATTGCCTTACCCTTAAGGCGGCCTCTGTGTACTCTGCGGTACTTAACTCTCTTTGGAAGTAGCATTACTGGTTACCTCCTTCACTTTTTGCTTCTCTGACTTTATTGTCACGTCTTGGGTTGTTGCGTCTTCTGTTATCTCTGCCGCCTCTTCTTGAGTCGTCAGTCTTGGCAGCTGCTTCACCCTTTAAAACTTCACCCTTGTAGATCCAAACCTTGATACCAAGTCTGCCGTATGTTGTGTGTGCCTCAGCAGTACCGTAGTCGATATCAGCTCTGATTGTCTGGAGCGGAATTGTACCTTCGTGGTATGTTTCGCTTCTTGCGATTTCAGCACCGCCGAGACGGCCTGATACCATTACCTTGATACCCTTGGCACCCAGGCGCATTGCTCTGCCGATTGCCTGTTTCATTGTACGTCTGAATGAAACTCTGTTTTCAAGATCAAGCGCAATCTTTTCAGCAACAAGCTGTGAATCAATGTCAGGGTTCTTAACTTCAACGATGTTAACAGCAACCTGCTTGCCCATCATTTTTTCAAGCTTCTGACGGAGCTTTTCGATCTCTGTGCCGCCTCTGCCGATTACGATACCAGGCTTTGCACAGTGAATGTGGATTCTAACCTTATCTTCAGCGAATCTTTCAATCTCAATCTTCGGAACACCTGCTGCATACAAGTTCTTCTTAATGTAGTTACGAACGTTGTAATCTTCAACAAGAGTGTCGCCGAAAGTTGACTTATTCGCAAACCAGCGGGAATCCCAGTCCTTAATAACGCCGACACGCAGACCGTGTGGATTAACTTTCTGGCCCATTATTTCTCCTCCTTGGGATTATTCTTTTTCTTTAAGAACAATTGTAACGTGTGATGTTCTCTTCAAAATTCTGTATGCTCTGCCCTGTGCTCTTGGCATGATTCTCTTCATTATAGGACCCGGGCAAACAAAACATTCAGCAACATAAAGATCATTCTTATTCATGTTGTGGTTGTTTTCAGCGTTTGCAATAGCGGATTTCAAAAGCTTTTCGAGTATTTCACAAGCAGCCTTTGGTGTATAATTGAGAGTAGCGAGTGCAACGTCAACAGGCTTGTTTCTGATAAGATCAAGAACAACCTGGACCTTTCTTGGGGCGATTCGAGCGTTTCTCAGATATGCTCTGGCTTCCATCTGAATTCCTCCTTCCGCTATTTCTTGCCGTTATTTGTTGTCTTGGAACCAGCGTGTCCCTTGTATGTTCTGGTCGGTGCAAACTCACCCAGCTTGTGACCTACCATATCCTCTGTAACATATACCGGAACGTGCTTGCGTCCGTCATGAACTGCAAATGTGTGACCAACAAATTCAGGGAAAATTGTTGAAGTTCTGCTCCATGTCTTGAGAACCTTCTTTTCCCCTGCTTCGTTCATTGCCACAACTCTCTTGTAAAGAGCCTCCTGAACGTAAGGGCCCTTCTTAATGCTTCTGCTCATTTAATCAGTTCCTCCTTTCAGCTTATTTGCCGTTTCTGCGCTTTACAATAAACTTGTCAGAACGGTTATGCTTCTTGCGGGTCTTGTAGCCGAGTGCTGGCTTACCCCAAGGAGTAACAGGTCCCGGACGTCCGATTGGTGATTTACCCTCACCACCGCCGTGCGGGTGATCGCATGGGTTCATTACAGAACCTCTTACTGTTGGTCTGATACCCATATGACGTGTTCTGCCGGCTTTACCGATGTTAACGTTTTCGTGGTCGATGTTGCTTACCTGTCCGATTGTTGCCTTGCAGTTGATCGGAACATTTCTGAGCTCTCCTGAAGGAAGTCTTACGAGTGCGTAGTTGCCTTCCTTAGCCATCAGCTGAGCCATGTTTCCTGCTGAACGTACCATCTGTGCGCCCTTGCCAGGATAAAGCTCGATAGCGTGAATGAATGTACCAACTGGGATGTTAGCCATTGCAAGTGCGTTACCAGCCTTGATATCAGCGTCCGGTCCTGAGCATACTGTATCGCCGACCTTTAAGCCGTTTGGTGCAAGGATGTATCTCTTTTCGCCGTCTTCATACTGAACGAGAGCGATAAATGCTGAACGGTTAGGATCGTATTCAAGAGTCATAACTGTTGCATTCATGTTGTCCTTGTCACGCTTGAAATCGATTACACGATATTTTCTTCTTGAGCCGCCGCCTCTGTGGCGAACTGTGATTCTTCCGTAGCTGTTTCTGCCGGACTTCTTCTTGAGAGGTTCAAGCAGACTCTTCTCCGGAGCTACCTTTGACAATTCCGAATAGTCAGTACAAGTCATCTGACGACGTGAAGGAGTTGTCGGTTTATAGGTTTTAATAGCCATTGTATTCACTCCTTAAAATGCGTTGTTTGCGGGAGCATTACTCCCATACTGCGTATCTGTATAAGCTTAATACAGACCGTCAAAGAACTCGATAGATGACTTTGTCTTCTTGTCATCAGGTTCCTGATTTATAGTAACGATAGCCTTTTTCCAGTCAGCCTTCTTACCCTCGAATCTGCCTACACGTCTTGAACGTCCTGTGCAGTTCATTGTGTTGACTTTAGTAACCTCTACGTTAAAAAGTGCCTCAACTGCTTTTGCTATCTCAACTTTGTTTGCATCCTTTGCAACCTTGAAAGTGTATTTTCCTGACGGGAGCATATCAATGCTTCTTTCAGTAATAACCGGCTTCAGGATGATGTCCTGCGGTGCTTTCATTATGCGTACACCTCCTCGATTTTTGCGACAGCGTTCTTGACAACGATGAACTTGTCATGGTTGAGAATATCGTAAACATTAAGTGTGTTTACTGCTGCTGTCTTAACGCCCGGGATATTGGATGCGCTCTTTACAACCATGTTGTCTGCCTCAGCTGTAACGATAAGAGCCTTGCCCTCAACGTTTAATGCCTTGAGCATATTAACGATAGTCTTTGTCTTAAAGCCGTCCATGTTCAGAGCGTCGAGAACGATGATGTTCTCATTCTTAACCTTTGAAGATAATGCTGACTTCATTGCAAGTCTCTTTACCTTCTTGTTAAGAGTATATCTGTAATCTCTTGGCTTAGGACCCAAAGCGATACCGCCGTGAACCCACTGAGGAGCACGGATTGAACCCTGTCTTGCATGACCGGTACCCTTCTGTCTCCATGGCTTTCTGCCGCCGCCGCGAACTTCTGTACGTGTCAGTGTGGACTGTGTGCCCTGACGCTGATTTGCCAGATAGTTAACAACTGAAGCGTGCATAACAGCCTCGTTTGGTTCGATACCGAATACGGCGTCGGAAAGCTCTGTTTCTGCAACCTGATTTCCTGCCATATCAAAAACTGAAACCTTTGACATATATGCTTCCTCCTTCCTTAAGCCTTAACACTGTCAACGATAGTAACAACTCCGCCCTTTGGACCCGGAATTGCACCCTTGAGTGCGATAAGATTATTTTCTGCGTCAACCTTTACGATTTCCAGATTCTGTACTGTAACCTTTTCGTTACCCATCTGTCCAGGCATACCCTTGCCCTTGAAGATTCTTGATGGTGATGAGCATGCGCCCATTGAACCAGCGTGTCTGTGTACAGGACCTGTACCGTGTGTTTCCTTGAGTCTTGCGTTGTTGTGACGCTTGATTGTACCCTGGAAACCTTTACCCTTGCTTGTACCGCTTACATCTACCATGTCGCCCACAGCAAATGTGTCAGCCTTGAGGATATCCCCAACGTTTACTGACTCGCAGTCTTCAAGTCTGAATTCTTTCAGGTTCTTCTTGTAGGCAGCGTCTGCCTTGTCGAAGTGACCCTTCATCGGCTTGTTCACTCTCGCAGCCTTTACTTCACCGTATCCCAGCTGAACAGCAGCATAACCGTCGTTTTCAACAGTCTTCTTCTGAACAACAACGCAAGGACCGGCTTCAACAACAGTTACGGGAATAACTTTTCCTGATTCGTCGAAAATCTGTGTCATACCGATTTTCTTGCCGATAATACCTTTTTTCATGTATCTTTTCCTCCTGTTAGGTTATTGGTTGGCCCTTCCGCCAACATGACCGATGACTTCCGTCATCACATTCCGCATCGGTTTTTCTGCGGAATCAGGGGCTTTTGTAAGCTTATTACTTAAGCTCCATTACGATGTCCACGCCTGCCGGAATTTCCAGCTTCTGAAGAGCGTCCGTAGTCTTGGCTGTCGGTCTGATAACATCAATAAGTCTCTTATGTGTTCTCATCTCGAACTGCTCACGGCTGTCCTTGTACTTGTGAACGGCTCTGAGGATTGTGATAACCTCTTTGTTTGTAGGGAGCGGAATAGGACCTGAAACTCTTGCACCGCTTCTCTTAGCTGCTTCAACGATTTTTGCAGCTGCTGCGTCCACCTTTGCGTGTTCATAACCCTTGATCTTGATTCTGATCTTTTCGTTGACTGCCACCTTTTTCGCCTCCTTAGGTCTTAGTGTGGGGGTCGCATTTGAGATATCCACACGCTCCCGTGTGTTTCCTGCCCATAACAATAAAAAATCCCGATATCCGTGCGGATTCGGGTTACTGTTATCAGGACACAGGTGCAGACTTACAGCTTTTTAAGCTTTAAGTAAGAATGACACTAACTGTGTTCAAATATCTCAGTCGCCCGGTTTAAAATCGGACATACTCCACGGAAATTACCCGACATACCGCCGGCAACCTTCCGTTTCAACGCATATCTGTTGCAATCACGCTCATATATTATAACACATACACGAGCGCATTGCAAGTATTTTCAGAAATTCTTTAATAGAATATCCCTAAACATTTTACATTATTTTTGTACGTTTTGACATAACATCTTATCCGCACACAAAAGCCGCCGGATCAAGATAGTTGCCGTCGTACCTGATTTCAAAGTGACAGTGGTTTCCGGTGGAATCCCCGGTCGTTCCCACAGCCGCTATCAGCTCACCTGCCGAAACGGTCTGTCCGGCGCAGACATACACCTCGCTTGCGTGACCGTAAAGGGTCACATAGCCGTTTCCGTGGTCTATCACAACATAGTTGCCGTAGCCGCCGTCATTCCAGCCAGCGTCGATTACTGTACCTCCGTCTGCGGCGTAGATGTCTGTACCGCTGTCTGCGGCAATGTCCATGCCCTTGTGGTTTCTGTCACTCATAAAGGGGTCGCTTATATATCCGCCGTTGACAGGCCAGATAAATGAACCATAGGCAACAACGTAATCTTCTGTTTCCGGAATGCTTTCAGAGTACAGCTCCTCCTCCGGTGCATATTCAGCCGATTCAAAAACAGGCTCTATCACCATTTCGGACTCTTTCAGCTTTCTTGAAACCTCTGTACCGTCAATGTATGTGACCTCGTACTTACTTATACGCCTGCCCTCTTCACCGCTGTAATACTCGCCGGAACACTCAGCAATCATATCATAGCTCAGGTCTTCCTCCTCAGTCACCTCACAGGTGTACTTCACCGGAAGAACCGAAACGGTCTCCTTTACCTTAACCGGTTCGCCCTCTTCAAGCTTTTCCATTTCCGGATTCAGTTCCTTTACCTCTTCAACAGTCATGTTGAAATCGTCCGCAAGCTTTTCGGGAGTATCCCCCTCGTCAGCTGTGTACTCGGTAATGACTTCCTTTTCACCGGAAAGGTAGTCGGTCATTTCGTCTGCGGAAACAAGTGCGGCAGAACGGTAGACACCCTGTTTCAGTTCCGTTTCCACTGCATAGTCAGCCTCGATAACGCTTTCGTCATTTTTGTACTCCTCCAGCATAAGGTCAAGCTCTTCTTCAATATGGTCACCGCTTACCACTGCGCCGATAAACTCGTTGTCAACATACACTCCGCACGCCTCCACAAGTTCAGCCCCAGTGTTTTCGGTAACGCCTGTCAGCGCACTGCTTTCCGGCAGTCTGGTTTCCACATATCCCACATATTCCGGAATGATTCCGTCCGGTGACAGCACAGCCGCTGCCTCGGGGTTGCTGTCAAATTCTTCTGTATCGCTGTACTGCATCTCAGCCGCCCAGCAGACACTTCCGGCAAGGAATATCACTGTAAGCAGCGGTGCGGCACAGTTCATTAAATAGGCATAAATTCTTCTCTGACGCTTTTTATCGTTTTCTTTCAGGCAAACGTCTCTGTCTGTATTTATTTTTTCAGGACGTTTCTGACTCATAGTAACAGCTCCTTTCGATGTCCGCAATAATCTGTAACA